>SHYF01000007.1 GCA_009692985.1 Dehalococcoidia bacterium | reverse complement strand
CAACTCGGGCGCCGGAAACTGCGCGAAACCGAAACTATGGTGGCAGGGAAGAGAAGTACGAGTCAATCCTGTGATCTGTGGGAACCTGGTGTCCTATACCAGCAGAGCGTCAAAGAATTTGGGGTGCAGGGGCGAAGCCCCTGACGGGGGTTTGGGGGTGCCCCCCAACACTTATCTCCCTCTCCTGCAGGAGAGGGGGCAGGGGGTGAGGTATCGGCATCCGAAAGTGTGCAGTGCTGCAAGCCTGGGTACTTTTGCAAGGAATTAACGAGTCGGGACACTAGGAAAGCGAGGGGAATAGAATCATGGTAAAGGTCTACTACGAAAAGGATGCCGACCTGTCATTCATCAAAAACAAGGCAATCGGCATAGTCGGATACGGCAGCCAGGGACACGCCCACGCCCTCAACCTCAAAGACTCGGGGCTAAACGTAAGCGTGGGCCTGTACAAGGGTAGCAAGAGCTGGGCCAAGGCCGAGGCCGCTGGCCTTCGGGTCAGCACAGTAGCCGAAATGGCCCGCGACTCCGACGTTATCGTGATGTTGCTCCCCGACCCGTCTCAGCCAGAGGTGTACCGCAAGGACATCCTGCCCCACCTGCTGGCTGGGAAGAGCCTGGTGTTCGCGCACGGCTTCGCCATCCACTACAAGACAATCGTTCCGCCCAAAAACGTGGACGTTTGGATGATTGCGCCCAAAGCGCCTGGGCACCGGATGCGAGAGGTGTTTGTCCAGGGCAACGGCGTTCCCGCGCTAGTGGCCGTACATCAGGATGCCACAGGCCACGCCAAAGAGATGGCCCTGGCCTATGCCAAGGGCGTTGGCTCGCTGCGCGCCGGCGTGCTGGAGACAACATTCAAAGAGGAGACAGAGACAGACCTTTTTGGTGAGCAGGTTATCCTGTGCGGCGGCGTCACCTCCCTAATCAAGGCCGCCTTCGAGACTCTGGTGGAGGCTGGCTACCAGCCAGAGTCGGCCTACTTTGAGGTGATGCACGAGCTGAAGCTCATCGTTGACCTGATGTACGAGGGCGGCATGGAGTACATGCGCTACTCTGTCAGCGACACAGCCGAATACGGCGACTACACCCGCGGCCCCCGTGTTATTGACAAGCATGTGAAAGACAACATGCGTAAGGTCCTGGATGAGATTCAGGACGGCTCCTTTGCCAAGGAGTGGATCACCGAGAACGACGAGGGACGCCCGCGGTTCCTGCGCCTGCGGCAAGAAAACGCCGGCCACCAGGTAGAGAAGGTGGGCAAGGATCTGCGTGCCATGATGCCCTGGCTCAAGACCACGAAGTAGGGGATTCACGAAACCCTGGGGGGTGCATTGGTATCGCAGACCCCAAAATCAATACCGCATCCTGAAGGATGCGGTAACTACACAGGCCCTATCCTAGCCAAGACGCTATTTGCTTTGCAGGATATGGCCCCGCTCCCCCACCTAATCCTCAGGAGCGCGCCGCTGGGTCGTCACGCCTTTCAGCAGATGCCCCCGGAGTAGGGAGCAGCCGCTGGCGGGCCAGGGCCAGCACTGGCAGAACGGCAATGGCCAATGCCAAAGGAACAGAGTTGCTCGTGACTATGGCAATCACAAAGAACGGCACAAATCCCACCGCGGCGGCGACTCCTGTGTTATGACGGAAATACAGAAACGCCAGAGCTGGCGGAGTGGCCAGCAGTGCAGGCAGAGGCATCATTGCATACCCGATTCCGATAGTGGTGGCAAGACCGGCGCCACCACGGAACCGCAGGAATACAGGATACCAGTGGCCTACCAACGCGGCCACACCTACCGCCAGGGCAGCCCAGGGCGAAAGGTGTGCCCATCGTGCCAGTAGGACAGGCGCCAGACCCTTGGCAGCGTCACCCACCAGCACCATGACCCCTGCTCTACGGCTGATGGTGCGGAACACGTTGGCGGCGCCCGGGTTACCGGTGCCTGTCTGAAACACGTTCGTTCCATGCAGCCGCGCCACCAAATAGGCAAAGGGCACGGACCCCATCAGGTAGCCCAGGGCTAGGAACAGCAAGACATTCATGGTATAAGATTATAGACTAGTCCTTCTTTGCCGTGGATGGTTGACACCCAGCCAAATAGTCTCTGGTCCGCTCGTATGGTTCCCTTCGGCAGTGCTCAGGGTAAACTAGGCTCACCACGAACGGAGTAATAAGCTCGCTCATCCTGAGCTCGTCGAAGGAAATGAGCGAGGCATGGTGGCCTGCCGGGAAGCAAAGAGGCAACGCTTATGACAACAGTCGCGGAAATGAAGCAGGCGGCTGTCGCCGCCATAGAGAAGCGCAAGGTCGAGATCATCGGCATTGCCAAGACTATCCTTACTGCTCCTGAGACCGGATTCAACGAATACAAGACATCCCGCTTGGTGCAGCAGAGGTTGGAGGCCATGGGCATCCCATTCCAGGCTGGGCTGGCCATAACAGGCATCAAGGGCGTGGTGGAAGGCGGAGCCGGGCCAGGCCCTTCGGTCGCCATCATCGGCGAGCTGGACTCCATACGGCTAATGGACCACGCCTTTCACGACCCTGCCACAGGCGCGGCTCATGCATGCGGCCACCATTGCCAGATCGCGAGCATGTTGGGAGCGATGGTAGGACTTACTGTGCCAGGGGTTATCCAGAACCTCTCAGGACGGATCATACCTATGGCCATACCCGCCGAGGAGTTCATAGACTTGGAGCAGCGCATGGCATTGCGCGATGAGAAGAAGATCGAGTTTCTGGGAGGCAAGCAGGAGTTCATTAAGCTGGGCGCATTCGACGACGTGGACATGGCCCTGCTCTGCCACACCAACAGTGTCCACCCATCCAAGCTGACGGTGGGTGGCACCAGCAACGGCCATCTGGCCAAGTACGTGCAGTTCTCAGGCCGCAGCGCCCACGCCGGCGGCGCTCCCTACAACGGCATAAACGCCCTGAACGCCGCCATGATGGCCATCTCGGCTATCCACGCCAATCGGGAGACGTTTCGAGGCAGGGACACCGTGCGCATCCACGGCATCTTGACTCGCGGCGGCGACTCGGTCAGCGCCGTGCCTTCCAATGTGACTTTAGAGTGGAGGGTACGGTCTGGAAACACGGATGCGCTGCTGGCCAACAGCGACAAAGTGGACCGTTGCTTCAAAGCTGGTGCTATGTCGGTGGGAGCAAAGGTGAGCATCACCAATATCCCGGGGTATCTTCCCATGCGCAACAACGCCGTGTTGCAGGAGACATTCTTGCGAAACGCCCATGAACTGGTGGGGGCATCGCAGGTACTTGTCCGGCGCGCTGGTCGCAACGGCGGAGGCTCCACGGATATGGGCGACCTGTCGCAGATCATTCCGGCAATTCACCCGTATACCGGCGGCGCTACCGGCACCAGCCACGGCAAGGACTACGTTATCCAGGACTATGAAACAGCGGTAGTGTTGCCAGCCAAGGTCATGGCCATGACAGCCATAGACCTGCTAGCTGAGGCCGCGGCCAAGGCGCTGGAACTGAAAGCCAAGGACAAGCCTGCCATGACCAAGGCGCGCTACCTGAAGTTTCAACGGCAGCAGGCTTCGGTCGTCCGGTTCGATGGCGCCAGGGCTTAGCTAGGCAATTCACGAGGAGATTGTCGCGTGCCTTTCCAGCTTACGCTGCCGTACATCCTACTTCTCCCGTTGCTAGGCGCTGCCGTGGCAACGTTGGGGACGATAGTTGGGCTTGGGGGCGGGTTCATCCTGATACCAATCCTGATTTTTCTTTTCCCAGAAGCGTCCCCAGCTGCCCTCATAACTATCTCACTGACTGTCGTATTCCTGAATGCCGCCTCTGCGACTATTGTAAACATTCGAGCGCACCGCATAGACCTGCGCACAGCACTGCTGCTGATCGTAGGAGCCGTTCCAGCCTCCATAGCTGGGGCCACAACATCTAGCCTGGTTAGCCGTGACCAGTTCGAGACTTTGTTTGGGGTACTACTGATCATCGGCGCCGCCTATATCCTTTGGAGAGGGACAAAGACTAGCCCGCAAGATGTGGATGTGCGCCATGATCCCAACCGGGAGATCCATGAACGTCGGGGCCCCATTTACCGGTTCTACGTCAACACCCTGCTGGCTGGAGTGATTAGCCCGATGGCTGGATTCATATCCAGCTTCTTCGGCATAGGCGGAGGCGTCATTCACGTGCCGGCTCTAACATTCATCCTCAAGGTTCCACTCCGAGTCGCTAGCGCAACGTCCCTTCTGGTGCTGGTTGTAACATCGTTGAGCGCCATCCTGACGCTCTTCCTATCGGACGCGATTCATGAAGGTTGGCGGCGGGCCGGGTTTCTGGGGATTGGCGCTCTGTTCGGAGCACAGCTAGGAGTATATTTCAGCAGCCGGGTGAATCCCAAGCTAGTGCTGCTGCTTCTGTCCGCCGCCATGGCGATGGTTGGAATCCGGCAGATCGTGGCCGGATTCGGCTAAAGCGCCACTGTGCCCTGCTCATGGTGGGCTCGGTTTATCTTGAGCCAGCCGAAGGATCGAACCATTCGAGCGGAAGCCTACGTCCCGCCTTTGCGACTCTCCAGCTTCTCCAGTCGCGCCAAGCTAAGCTGCAGCCGTTTCACTCCTGCATCACCTTTGAAAGCCACCGTGGCCTCGTGGTCAGCGCCTGATGCCACGCAGTTGACCACAATGCCGTCGCCGAACTTAGCGTGCCTCACCTTGTCACCTGCCTTTAGAGGTAGTGGCACCGGTGTGGTAGGCAAAGGAGACGTGCGCTGGCCACCGACGTTCCAGGTTGCAGGAGACGCACGGGAAGGCTCCGGTACGGCGATGAGGTGGTGCGGTATCTCCGACAGAAAGCGCGAGGGAATGCTGGGCAGGCTGCCCCCCATGAGGCGGCGGCGGAAGGAGCGGAACAGATACAGGCGCCGCTCCGCACGGGTGATACCCACATAGCACAGGCGGCGCTCTTCCTCCAACTCTTCTGGACTGTCCATTGAACGGGAGTGCGGAAGCAGTCCCTCCTCCATGCCTGCGATGAATACCACTGGGAACTCCAGCCCCTTGGCCTGGTGAAGCGTAATAAGGGTCAAGGCGTCTGGAGCTTCGGGAAGGGAGTCCACATCGGAGACCAGGGCCACCCTCTCCAAAAAGGCGTTTAGCCCGCCCTCGGGCGCTATCTCCTGGGCCTCGGCGGCCTGGCCCCGCAGCTCCCTCACGTTCTCCCAACGCTCTTCTATAAGCTCATCCTCCGCCTCTTGCAGGTGCCGGCGGTATCCGGTGCGCTCCAGCACCAGGTCTACCAGGTCGCCCACCCCAACCTTGGGTGCCTCCTCCATAAGCCCGCCCATCAGCAGAAGGAACCGTTCCACGGCAGCCAGCGCTCTGGGCGCTAGGAGCGGCTTGGCTGCGCCATCGCCCTCGCCGGCCACCAGGGACTGCAATGCAGGATACAGGGGCAGGTCGTGGGCGCGTGCCCAGCGGGTGGCCTCCTCAATGGTCTTGGTGCCTATCGCCCTGGGAGGGACGTTGATGATCCTGGCCAGGCCGACATCGTCGTAGGGGTTCTGAATGACTCGCAAATAGGCCACAACATCCTTCACCTCACGGCGCTGATAGAAACGCACTCCTCCTATCAATCGGTACGGGATTCCATAGCGCAGGCACGCCTCCTCCAGCGCCCTGGACTGCGCGTTGACCCGATACATCACGGCGCAGTCGCCCAGCTTGAACCTCTCCTGCTTGACCAGGCGGTCCACCTCTTGCACCACCATCTGGGCCTCCTCCTCCTCGGTGTACGCCTCTTTCACCACGATGGAGTGGCCCTGCTCTTTGCTGGTCCAAAGGTCCTTCAGCAGCCGCGACTTGTTGGTGGCAATGAGGCCCTTGGCCGCCTCTAGGATGGTCTTGGTGGAGCGATAGTTCTCGGCCAGGTTGACCACCTTGGCATCGGGGTAGTCTTTCTGGAAGGAGAGAATGTTCCGGATGTCAGCGTTGCGCCACCGGTATATGGACTGGTCGGGGTCGCCTACCACGCAGATGTTGCGGTACTTGCTGGCCAGCAGCTTGGCCAGGGTGTATTGGGCCACGTTCGTGTCCTGGAACTCGTCTATGAGCAGGTGGAGATAGCGGGAACGGTATCGCTCCAGAACTTCGGGGACACGCTGGAGCAGATGGACAGCCAGCATCAGAAGGTCGTCGAAGTCCACGGCCTTGCTCTGGCTAAGCAGGCCCTGGTACCGTTCGTAGACTCTCAGGACCACCTCTTCGTAGTAGCTGTGGACAGTGGGGGCGAATCCCGCAGGGTCAAGAAGGTTGCTCTTGGCGCCGGAGATGGCACTGCGGACGGCGCCGACTGGGTAGCGCTTGGGGTCTAGGTTTGTCTCTTCCATAGCGCGCTTGATGATGTTTGCCTGGTCATCGTCGTCGTAGATGACAAAGCTGCGATCCAGGCCCAGGTGTTGTCCGTCCCTGCGCAGGATGGAGGCGCAAAAGGAGTGGAATGTCCCGCTGGTCAGGTCCTCTGCGCGGGCACCCAGCAGCCGGTCCAGACGATTGCGCATCTCCCTGGCTGCCTTGTTGGTGAATGTCACAGCCGCAATGCGGTAAGGGGCGATGCCACAGACGCGGACCATGTAGGCGATGCGGTGGGTAATGACGCGGGTCTTGCCGCTTCCCGGCCCTGCCACAATAAGCAGCGGCCCTTCGATGGTCTCTACGGCCGCTCGTTGAGCTGGGTTCAACCCCTCCAGAATGTCTGCTTGCACGGTGGAACGATTATATCAGGACGGTGATGAATCCTGTCTAGCTATCAACTGCTCACCAAGAGAGGACGAGGGAGCAGACCCTTGCCAGCCTACTGGAAGACCAGTTTGAACAATTTGGAAAGCAACCAGCCCAGTATTCCAACGAAGGGGAAAGTGAGAATCCATGCGAAGATGATTCTTCGGGCTACCCCCCAACGCACCGCCGACAGCCGGCGCGTTGCTCCTTGGCCCAGTATGGCGCAGGTGATTGTGTGGGTGGTGCTCAAAGGAATCCCCAGGCGAGAGGCTGCCTCTACAACGGTGGCGGCAGCGCTTTCAGCTGCGAAGCCATTAACAGGACGCATATGCACGATGCGCGTCCCCAGGGTGCGGATTATCCTC
Organism: Dehalococcoidia bacterium; assembly: GCA_009692985.1. GTDB lineage: Bacteria > Chloroflexota > Dehalococcoidia > Lucifugimonadales > SHYF01 > SHYF01. The sequence continues at coordinate 11,904 of SHYF01000007.1, read as the reverse complement.
CAGCCACCAAGGGAGGTTCCTAGACCCATGGCCGTTGCCGCGAGGAGAATGACCCAGAACGGGATGTAGAAGGTTGCAATATGCCCGCTGGCAAAGAGCGCCAGCGCAATAATCCCCATGGTCTTCTGGGCGTCGTTGCTGCCGTGGCTGAAAGCCATGAAGGTCGCCGATAAGATTTGTAGCCGCCCAAAGATGGCGTTGACGCGGCTTGGAGAGATGCGGCGAAAAAGCCAGTAGATGCTCAGCATGACCAGAAAGCCGCCGAAAACCCCAAGCACCAGGGAGAAAAGCATCCCCAGAAGGACCTTCTCCACCCCGCTTAACAGGATTACGTTGAACCCGCCCGCGGCAATTGCCGCACCTGCAACACCGCCGATAAGGCTGTGGCTACTGCTGACCGGCAAACCAAAGTAGAGAGTCAGGAAATTCCAGACTATTGCAGCAATCAAGCCGGCGGCCACCGTGGACAGGATGACAGCCTCGGGGTCCACAATGCCCGATCCAACCAGCTTTGCTACGGCGGTGCCAGAGAGAGCGCCAAGTACGTTCATGAGCGCGGCCATGCTGACTGCCACCCTGGGGCTCAGAACCTTCGTGGAGACCACCGTGGCAATAGCATTGGCAGCGTCGTGGAAACCGTTAGCGAAATCGAAGATTACAGCAAGAGAAATTACGACGACTAACAACCATAGAGATGCGTCAGGCATTCTTGAGGACTATTCCCTCTAAAACGTTGGCGGCATCTTCACACCGGTCGGCGGCTTGCTCAAGCTGGTCGTAAATGTCCCGCCATTTCATGACTTCTATGGCGGAGATGTTCTGGTTGCTAAAGAGTTGGGCTATGGCCGCGCTGTTCACGTGATCCGCTTCGTTCTCCAGCCTGTTGATCTCCACCACGTCGGTGAGAATGCCCTTCAGTTTTGATCCCTTGTAGTGGAGCTTGCCCAGCGCCTGTTGAAGCGTCTCCGCGGCCGTAACAATGATCTTGGACAGCTCCAGGCACGCGGGCGTGGGTGACTGAATCCCGTACTCCACAAAGTGGCGGGCTGCCTCTTCTATGGCATCCACCACGTCGTCCAGCCGCTCTCCAAGGGCCGCTATGTCCTCCCGGTCCAGGGGCGTCACAAAGGTGCGGTGCAGGTTGTTCATTATGTCGTGGATAATAAGGTCTCCCACCTCCTCCAACCGCTTGATCTCTGCCACCTTCTTGTGCACGTCGCGGTACTGCTCCATGAGGTCAACCATGGCTTTGGATGTGTCATACAGGTTGCTGGCGCTGCTCTTGAGGAGGCCGAAGAACCTGTCCTCTTTGGGGACCAGGGTAGGGAAGAAATGCATGGGATGTCACTCTTGCTTACTTGAAAATACTGATATACTAATGACACTGCGGCAGGGTGTCAATGGCTGCTTGTGTTCGGCATCAGCGCTTCGTTCGCACCACTAACTTCTGGCCGTCGGATACCATATCAATGTTCCCGTGCTCTGCCGTGGTTAGCACGTTCTCCGGCCCGCCGGTGGCGGTATTAGGGGGGCCATAACTTCCGGCCTCGGGTGCCCGTACCGATTGTTTTGGCCCACGGAGACCACCGCAAGCAGAGGCCGGATGTTATCCAGGAACTCCTGACTGGAGGAGGTGGCGCTGCCGTGGTGCGCCACCTTCAGCGCCGTACCATCCAGGGCAACACCGCGGTTAATGAGCGACGCCTCGCCTTCCCACTCCAGGTCTCCCGTCAGCATGAAAGAGACTCCACCGTGGCGGAGGCGCACCACCGTGGCGTTGTTGTTCACATCGGATGGTGTGCCCGCCAAAGGTGGCACTGGCGGGTTCAACACCTCCAGAGTTATAGCATCGCCCAGCTTTATGGTCTGGCCTTCCGTTGCCTCTACTACCCTTGCTCCCTCAGTTGCCACCAGGCACAGCCACAGCATCAATGATATAGGATTCTACTAGGAGGGCGGCCTTCCCGTGAGGCTCCTCCACAGATATAAAGCGCCCCGCTAGTTCGGGGCGCTTTTCGTTGCCCAAGACGCGCTTCTGCCCTTACCCTACAGAACAGACTTGAAGCCCACCAGCCTGGCCGTAACCAGCAGGCGGTAATCGTAGGTGAGCGCAGGGACACAAGTGACCAGGGTTATGGTAGCAGGGTCTGTATCGTACAGGCGCAAATCGTCCTGGTAGAGGATGTCCGTCTTGTACACCTCGTACAAATAGCTCGTAGAAGAGCTGTCCAACTTCACGTAGACCCGCTGGCCTGTGCGTAGGATCTCCGGGATTAGCGGAAGGTCCTGGAAAATCGATCCCTCGCCACGGATGGGGCTTTGCAGGTGCCCAAAGAACCAGGCATTGCCCTCCTCGCCTGGATTGGAGCTTTCAGGAATATGTCCCACCACATTCTTGGGTGTCTCGTACTCCCTCGAACTTCCCGGGTTCAAGATGCGAAGCTGTCGCACGTCAGCGTCCACCTCTATTGCGGGAATCCGCATACGCTTGGCAATCGGCAGCGTTCCCCTTGCCCCCAGGACAAACTGGTCCGCTGGAAGGAACCCCTGCGGCGGCTCTTCACCAACGGCAGCGACTGCCTGGGCCGCCCAGGGCACTGCCCAGAAGGTAAAGGCCACCCGTTCCCCTGGGTATAAGCGCAGGCTGGCCAGGTCAGGAAGGATGACATCGTTGGGCAACGGCGCCCCCACGGGCGTTGGGGAGAGCAGGTCAGGGCGCAGACCGGCCAGTGTCATGGAGCTGGAAGGCTGGGGCGCGGAAGCATCCTCGCTTGGAGCGTAGACCAGGGAGTCTAGGCCTTGGATGGCGGTCCAGCCGTACAGGTAGTAGCCGCCAACCAGCAGTACAAGCACCATACCCAGGCCGACTACAGCCAGCCCCAGCCAGCGACGATGGCGAGACCTGCGGACCAGTGATGACTGAGCCATATCCATGCCGGCAACCCCAGGGGAGGCAAGCCAACCCTTAACCAACCCCCATATGATAGCGATGATGGGATTCGGTTGGAACAAAGGGAATACGCACCACCGGCAGCCCCAATGCTCTTAAGAACGAATGCCACCTACGGGAGCCGGTAAGCTTGGCTGGCCCCTAAAGAACTACCTCATGCGGGGAGCGTGCATTGCCCCGCTGCTGATAGGCTCGTTCAGATAGACATCGCCATTGCGGATCTTGATGTTGAAGCCACACTCTGGATTGGTGCAGACCCATGCTTTGTAATGAATGGGGGCTCCCTGACTCCCAAAATCCGACAAGGGAACCAGATCGCCACTGCCACACTTTTGACACTTGGGAAATATAGCCTCCACTGAAACCTCCTCACTTACTATCCAAAGAACTTTGCGAAGTATATCACAATCTGTCCCGTGCTTCCAACAATACGCGTCAGCAGCGGTCCGGGTTTAGTCCTTTGCATCACTGCCGATGCGACGCAGCCGGAGTCAGGCGTCAATGCGCCGTAAACTTCTTGCGCACAGGCCCGAGATGCTCCTCAGGGATCGCTTCATCCTATGGCCGCGCAACACGCTTGCCTGGTAGCCTCGGCCTCTAAAGGTTAACTTATGGTATACTTGGCGTCGGACTCATTTGCATTTCCGGTGCATTTCCGGCGTTGCCGCAAGTTGCGAAGCAACGGCCTAGGCTACCATTGGTAAAGAAACATACCGCTTCGTGGGGTATGGGGCGATGGAGATGGATAGGTGTCGCTTTTCCTGCCTGCTTCTTTGAGCCGCCTGCTCAGGTCCCCGCGCGCTGAGATGACCCGCGGTGACTTTGCCGACATGCCTCACATTGTCCAGCGCATCATAATCCGGATGGGCAATGCTCCGTTGGACTTGGGCCAGCGGGTGGAGCTTCTGGTGGACGCTCTGGGTGAGGCTGTGCACTCACAGAGCGAAGCTGTGCTGCTTCTATGCCCTGAGTTGGGCTCGGTGGTCATGGCAGACCCTTCGATGCCGCACGGCCTGATCCGCACGCAGGTGCAGTTATCGTCACCCATCTTTCAGTGGCTGGAGCACCAGAACGTTTCCACTGCTCAATGGGGAGAGATGGCGGTGTTGCCCCAGCTCCGGGATGCATCCTCCCAAGAACGAGCTTTATTTCAGCGGCTGGAGGCTGAGATTCTGGTGCCCCTGTGGGTGGATAAAGCCCTTTCAGGCGTACTTGTCCTTGGCCATAAGACAGGAAAGGACGGCTACCAGCCGCAGGAAAGGGAGTTGGTGTCGGATATTGCCCGCGCCGCAGCTAGGAGCATAGAGGACGCAAGGTTGCACGCAGTTCAGGAAGCCAAAGTGGCCGACCTCATTTCAGCCAATGAAGCCAAGGCCGAGTATATCCTGGCCATAAGCCACCAACTGAAGACGCCAATTGCTGTTGTGAAAGCCGCGGCTGAGATGCTTGGGGACACCCCACTGGACTCTGTTGCCATACGCGAACGGCTGGCGGGCTCCATTGTGCGGGGTGTGGACAGCCTGGACAGGCTGGTGACAGAACTGGTGGATTATGGCAAAATGCGGCACGCCTCCCTGGAGCTGCACAGGGTGGATACGGACCTTTACGCACTGGTGACGGACACGTGTGCAATGCTGCAGCCTCTACTGGAAGAGAAGCAATTGAGCTTGGTGGCAGATGCGTCGCCCGATCTTCCGCAGGTCATGGTGGACCACCACCGCGTACAGCAGGTTCTCTTGAACCTCCTCTCAAACGCTATCCGGTTCAGCCCCCCTTGTGGCGAAATTTCCGTGCGAGTTTTTCAGGATGCCAATAGATTAGTGACTCAGGTGAAGGATACAGGCCCGGGGATTCCCGAGGCCCAGCGGCAGTGGGTGTTTGACGCCTTCCGAGGAGGAGCAGATACGGCCCAGTCGCCCGCTGGCTCTGGGCTGGGCCTGGCCATTGCCAAAGCATTGACGTTGCTCCACGGCGGCACCATTTGGGTGGAGAACCAGGAGGGCCAGGGGGCTACCTTCTCGTTCACCTTGCCTCTGGGCCCCGCACAGGAAAGGCGGAGCTAATGCCAATGTCGCCTTTAGCAGCGTATCGCAGCCGGACGCTAGCAGGCTGCGGAAACACCCGTTCGACCATCCCCCTTACCCCCTTCCTGGCCAGGAAGGGGGTGCAAAGTATACCTGGGGGATACCCCCAGACCCCCACCAAAGGGGCTTCGCCCCTCTGGACTCCCCTTTTTCAGCAGCCTGCTAGTGACTTAATGGAGCTGACTGGAGCTATTCCTAAGTAGCTTTTAGCTCAGGAGGTAGGTGAACTATGGATGTCCTGTTGATTGACGATGCCACCGAACTGGCAGATGTCATCTCCCTATGCTTTGAGATGCGATGGCCGAAATCCACCATCCTGACGGCTGGAACCGCAACAGAAGGGGTCCGCCTGGCTCGCACGGCCAGCCCAGATGTGGTAATCCTGGACATCGGCCTGCCTGACAGGGACGGCTTTCAGGTATGCAGGGAGATCCGCTCCTTCTCTGATGTGCCCATCATCATGCTCACGGTCCGCTCCGATGACCATGACGTTGTGAAGGGACTAGAGTGGGGAGCCGACGAGTACATCACCAAACCGTTCAGCTATATACAGCTCCTCGCGCGCGTTCATGCGGTGATTCGGAGGTGCAAGCGTATGCCATCCATCACGGTCGAACAGCCCTTTGTCACCAGTGAGCTTACCGTTCATTTCGACACCAGGGAGGTGCAGGTGCGTGGGTGCCCCGCCAGGCTGACTAACACCGAGTACAACCTTCTTGTTCAGCTGGTCAAGAACGCTGGTCGCCCAGTGCCCACCAGCGTCCTGCTGACTAACGTGTGGGGCCAACAGTACGGGGACGTGGCTCCAGAGCAGGAGATGCAGCGCGACCCCAACGACTCGGAAAGCGTCCTGCTCGTACCTGTGGGAGGCCACAGGGCCAGCAGCAAGAAGTACCTCCTCAAAGTGCACATCCAGCACCTGCGCAAAAAGATAGAACACGACCCCAGCAGCCCAGTAATGATCCTTACCGAGCGGGGCGTTGGGTACAAGTTCATGACGCCTCAATAGCCTCGTCCAGAGACTTTCTGTATACTGGTGTGCAGTCTATTGGCAATTATCCCGCCAGGAAACGTAATCCAAGCCATGTCATTCTGAGGAGTCACTGTGATGGTCGTAAACTAATTAAGTTGGCGCTTGCTTCACCCCCACTCTAACTCTCCCCCTAGACGGGGGAGAGGACAAAATCCCTTCCCCCTTGATGGGGGAATGGGAGGATGGCGGTGAAACACCTGTGTAACACCCTGGGAAGTTATTTAGTTTATGCCCATAATCGGGAAGAAGAAGATTTACATGGGAACTCTAGAATTACCTTGCCCATTGAATGAACCAGTCTAATCAAGAAAGGAAATCGCATGATCACATCTGAGTTTTCGCTGCTGCCACAACACGTCCGACCCCTGAAGTACCGCCTGACCTTGACACCGGACATGGAGCGGTTCACATTTCGCGGGGAGGAGACCATTGACATTGAAGTAACCCGCTCCACCCGTGAAATCGTACTCAACGCCATCGAGATAAATGTGCGTGCAGCTTCTGTGGTCCGTGGCGACGGCACAAAAATAGCGGCGGAGCGAATCAGCTACGACGAGGCTGCCGAGACGGTTACGTTTACTTTCGGCTCCCCTCTCCATGTAGGTAAATCGCAACTGGTGCTCCGATTCACGGGGGTGCTCAACGACCGGCTCCACGGCTTCTATTGCAGTTCTTACAGGACGCCCGAAGGGGAGACGCGAACGCTGGCTGTCACGCAGTTCGAGGCAACGGATGCCCGTCGCGCCTTCCCTTGCTGGGACGAGCCTGGGCTGAAAGCGACATTCGAGCTTGCGATGGTCATTCCATCAAACTTTACCGCTGTCTCCAACACGCCCGTGGCCAGAGAGACCAGCCGGCGTAACGGAACGAAGCGCGTGCTGTTCCGCGAGACTCCTCGCATGTCAACCTACCTCCTAGCCTTCGTGGTAGGCGAGATGGAGTCCATCGAAGCGAGAAGCAGCGATGGAACTCTGGTCCGCGTATGGACAACCCCTGGGAGAACTGAGCTGGGGCGCTTCGCCCTGGACGTGGCCACGCGGTTGCTGCCGTACTACAACAACTACTTCGGCATTCCATATCCCCTGGAGAAGCTGGACCACCTGGCAATCCCAGACTTCGCGGCGGGTGCCATGGAGAACTGGGGGGCTATTACATATCGGGAGACGGCGCTTCTGTTCGACCCGAAGAACTCGGCGCCGGGCACACGCCAGCGCATCGCCGAGGTGGTGGCCCACGAGATGGCGCATATGTGGTTTGGCGACCTGGTCACAATGGCGTGGTGGAACGACCTCTGGCTGAACGAGAGCTTTGCGTCCTGGATGGCCACCAAGGCGATGGACCACTTTTTCCCCGAGTGGGAAATGTGGACCCAGTTCATCATGGACGACGTGAACGCTGGCCTCAGCCTGGACGGTCTGGAGAACTCCCATCCCATAGAGGCGGATGTGCGCAACCCAGCGGAGGTTAGCCAGCTGTTCGATGCAATCAGCTACAGCAAAGGCGCTTCGATATTACGTATGCTGGAGCAGTTCCTGGGAGAGGAGCAGTTCCGGCAGGGGTTGCACAGATATCTTGCCGCCCATACGTATGAAAACGCCCGCACCCGCGACTTGTGGCATGCCATGGAAGAGGTGTCGGGCCAGCCCGTGACCGCCATCATGGATAGCTGGGTGGGACAAACAGGATACCCTGTGATCAACGCGGACATCCGCCGGAGGGCCGGCCGCGTGGAGGCGCACCTATCTCAGCAGCGATTCCTGTACAGCGGGGCCAGCGAGTACACAACGCTATGGCGCGTCCCCATACGCGTATCAGCCAGGGATGCCACTCAAACCGACTCCACGGTGATGGAAGGCAAAGAAACCATCCTGCGCCTGGAGCGGGCGCTTCCCAAAGGGGATGGCAACCCTTGGGTGAAGATCAACCCAGGTCACACCGGTTTCTACCGGGTGCAGTACGCAGACAAGGAGTGGGACGGGTTCATCCCAGCCATAGAGGCATTCGAGCTCCCGCCTGCCGACCGATTGGGACTCCAAAGCGACGCCTACGCTCTATGCCGGGCTGGCCTGCTTCCGGCCACGCAGTTCCTGCGGCTGGCGCAAGCATACAAGAACGAGTACAACTACGGCGTGTGGGCTGACCTTGCCATCAACCTGCGACAGCTTGACCATCTCATCTCCCAGGAGCCGTTCTACCGCCAATTCCAGGTCTTCGGCCGAGAGCTGCTACGGCCCATTGCCAGAAAAGTGGGGTGGGACGCCGCACCAGGGGAAGGACATCTGGATGCCTTGCTTCGCAGCACGGTGCTGGGACAGCTTGGCGCCTTTGGCGACCCGGAGACACTGGCGGAGGCCCAGGACAGGTTCCAGCGGTTCCTGGCCAGGCCGTCCTCTCTAATACCAGACCTGCGAGGTGTCGTCTACTCCCTGACGGCCCAGACAGGAGACCAGAGCATCCACCACACGCTGCGCCGCCTGGCCCAGGAGGCCACCCTTCAGGAGGAGAAGAACCGGCTGCACGGGGCCATGACCCGGTTCACGCAGCGCTCCCTCTTGGAGCAGACATTGGAGATGTCTCTGTCGCCGGAGGTGCGGCCCCAGGACACTGTAGGCCTGGTGGGTGCTGCGGCATCCAATCCTCACGGGGGCACGGCCCTAACATGGGAGTATGTGAAGGCCAACTGGCCGGAGTTTAACAGGAGGTACGGCGCCGGCGGCTTTGCAATGATGCGCCTGGTGGGTATCACAGGCGGCTTCACAACACTGGCTGCCCGCCGGGACGTGCAGGAGTTCTTCGAGAGCCACCCCACTCCAGCGGCCACGCGCACAATCCAGCAGTCGCTGGAGCGCATTGGGCTTAACGTGCGCTGGCTGGAGCACAACAGGTCTGACATGGCCCGTTGGCTAGCGGGCTAGCGGATCGCTGAAGAAGGGAAGTCCAGAGGGGCAGAGCCCCTTTGGTGGGGGTCTGGGGGTATCCCCCAGATATCTTTTTTACCCCCTTTCTGGTTAGGAAGGGGGCCAGGGGGATGGTCGAATGGTGTTGCCAACACCCTCATAGCAGTCCTTTCCCTCATGCAAAGCGCAAAGGTTGCCAGCGCGACCCCGCGTTCAGCTGATTTGGAACGACTGGAACTTGCCCTCGGCCTCACTCCACTCGACCTCCACCTGGGCGACGCTGGCCCTGCGCGAGCCGGCTTGCAGGAGTTGCAAGAAGTGCGCTAAGGCAGGCCGTGGCCCTTCCGCCACCACTTCCACTGTAGCGCCATCTCGTAGATTCCTGGCCCAGCCCACCAGTCCCAGGCCGAGGGCCTGGCGACGGGCGTAATATCGGAAGGACACGCCCTGCACGCGTCCCATTACCAGAACGCGGAGCCGTGCCGTCTCCTGGACATTCTCGCCCACCATTGCACCTATCAGATTACCAGAGGCGCCAGCAAGGGTCTATCTGGATGCCAGCGTTTTTGGCCTGCCAAACAAGAAGCGGCCCGCCGAAAGACGGGCCGCTTCTTGCGGTTCTTAGCCAGACGCAGGGCTACTTAGACGGCTTGGGAAACCAGTCCGCCTTCCACGGCCAGTCGCCGTCCGCTTCGTAGGCAGGAAGGCCCTTCTCCAGCCGATCGCGGTAGGGGCTGGTGATAGCCTCCCGCCAAGGGTAGACGCCACCCTCGTAGGCCTTGGGGCCTGTAATGAAATGCTTGGCCTGCTCCATAGTCTCCACAAATGGCATGTTGGGATTAAACAGGTCCTTGAGCTTGCTGGGCGACGGTCCCGCCTTGGAGACGTGCCCCATGAGGGGCCGTCCCACGATCTCCTCACACATCCACACGGCCTCAATGAGTTTCTTGAGGTCTACGCCGGTGTCTATTCCCATCTCCTCCAGCATGTTCATTAGGTCTTCAGTAGGCATCATCCCAGTAGCACGGCCATGGCCGCCGTATGGGCACCCGCCAAATCCTCCAATGGTGCCATCCAGATGCACCGAGTCCTCCTCTGTCAGCGTGTCAAGGATGGTAAAGCCCGTAGCCAGGGCTGTACCGCGGGCGTTGTGCAGGTGGAAGCCCCATTTGGTGATCTCCGGCCACCTGTCTTTGATGTTGACCAAGGTTTCCTTCACCAGGTGGGGCATGTTCCACCCCATGGTGTCACCCAGTGAGCAACCGGTCACCTTAATGCCTGCCTCGTCCCACAGTTTGTGCTGCAACTCCAACATCTTCATGGTCACTTCCACAGGTATGCGCCCGATGAAGTTACCGCCCCATGGGTGTCCCGCGCCAATACCAACCTCCTTGACGCCCCGCTCTTGGGCCATGGCTATTGTCTTGGGCCAGCCGGCCACGGCGTCCATCTGGGACCGGTTGGAGTTGCGGCGGTTGAATATATCGTCCAGAGGCAGGTTCAAGCTGGGATTGTTCCCACTATCGATTGTGAGAGGCGGCGAGTATGCGCGTGCCCTTTCCACGCCGCGCTCGTTCAGGGCGAGTGCCGTGTAGGTGACCCCTTTCTTGGGGTGAAACTTCTGAACAATTTCATCCATGCGGGCCATTTGAGGAGTATAGCGAGGGCTTACAAAAGACCCTATCACTATGTTCTTCAAGCCCGTCTCCGAAAGGGCGTCCAACAACCTCACCTTATCCTCTACAGAGATGTTGGCGTCCTCGATCTGCATCCCCTCCCGCATCCCCTCCTCAGTGTAAGAGAACTTCGGGTACTTCCTGGACATCCTAATCTCCTTTCCGGCCTTCGGCTCCCCCGACAGAGTCGGGGTTCTTGCCAGGACCAAACACCAGAAAATGTCCGGTGAGCCCGCTAGCTCACCGAGCCTCAGGCGGGCCTTCGGCTACCCCAACCGCGTCGGGATCCCTTGCCCTGCCTGTATTGAGGCCTGACTCTAACAGGGTTATGAAAACTCCTTCGACCATCCCAATGCCCCCTTCCTGGCCAGGAAGGGGGTGAAAAGTATAACTGGGGGATACCCCCAGTCCCCCACCAAAGGGGCTTCGCCCCTCTGGACTCTCCTTTTTCAGGAGCCTACTGGTATATACCTTATCCCACGGCAAGCAATTGTCAAGAACTCGTGTCGTCGTATCGCCAGGGATTTCGGAGTGAAAACGTCGGCCAGCTTCCACCGCAGCAGAATCAGGCCAGGATGCGGTTGACCTCACCCCGGCGCTGGCGATAGACCTCCACGCGGCTCTCAAACATCTCCTGGTATGCAGAAGAAAGTATGTTTTCGGCGGTCATGATGACAGCATCTTCCTTGTTGTCAGCGTAGTAACTCTTGCGGACTCCTACCTTCCGAAAACCGTATTTCTCATAAAGGGCGTGGGCCGGCGCGTTGCTTACCCTAGCCTCCAGAGTCATGCTGCGCATGCGCCGAGCGATGGACAGCTCGACGCCACCCTGCATCAGCAGCTCGCCCAAGCCCATGCGCTGATACGCGGACTTGACACCGATAGCAACGACATGTGCCTCATCCGCCATGAACCAGATTCCCTCGTATCCGGCGACAAAGTCGCCTGCTTCGGAATGGCCCCCCGGAGAGCTCGAAAACAGGCCCCGCACGCCAGTCATCAGCCTCTGGAGCATGTGCCGAGATTCTGTCACGGGATCGCCGGACTGGGAAGGGCGCAAGGCGCTGGCCTGCTGACCTGCAGGTATCCAGGTCACCAGATAGTTGGCGAGGCGGTTTTGCAGCTCCTTTTTGAAGGGCGTGGGGGGCCAGGTGGTGGGAAAAGCCTCACGCTCGATTTCCGCCACCTGGGCAATATCATCAAGGCGCATGGGCCGCAAGCCGAAGTTCATGGTAGCTACTCTAGATGAGGTGGAGTTGGGTAG
>SHYF01000006.1 GCA_009692985.1 Dehalococcoidia bacterium | reverse complement strand
GATGTAGCGCCATCCAACCTTGGCATCGTAGGCAGGTACATACTCATGCCTGATGTGTTCGATGCCCTGGCGAAGACGCGGCCCGGCGCCATCGGCGAAATCCAGCTTACAGACGGCATTGCCCTGGCCATGAAGCGCCAGCCAACCTACGCCTACAGGTTCGCCGGCACCCGGTACGACTGCGGCACGCCACTGGGCCTGCTGCACGCATCGCTGCATATTGCGCTGAGCCGTCCTGACACCTCGGCGCAGGTCAGAACGTGGCTAAGAGACCTGTAAGAGGGATGCGGGCGCGGCATGCCGCGCCCCTACGAATCCGAACGAGAAGGAGGCTCCCATGAAGGTAGTCCGCATTTACACCGGCTCAGACGGGAAGTCGCATTTTGAGGACGTTGATTTGCCATTTGCCACGGGAGGAGAGTCCGAGGCCACCCAGCTGCGAGCTGCCAAGGGAGTCCGGTTCAACCGCTACCCGCCTGGCTACCTTCGGGAGTGGCACCCCGCCCAGCAACGGCAGTACGTGGTGAGCCTGGCCGGGCGCGCCGAGATCGAAATTGGGGACGGGACAGTGAGGCGGTCAGAGTTGGACAATCCGACGAGCGTGTAATGGATAATATTGGAACACTGCGCCAGTACATCGGAATCGACATGGTGGAGCTGCGGGCCTACATCGCATCCGTGAAGTGGGTGTACGCTAAGTCCATGCCCCAGATGCCGCATGAATACACCGTGCGCGATCGGACTGCGGATACCAGGTTTTTGGGCATGGTGCGAACTATCATGGAGTTCGGCTACAAGGAGCGGTACAAAGGTAAAGCATACACCTATTTCGACATAGACGGATACAAATACTGGACAATGGGGTCGCCCTTGGACCAGACCATCATTCTAAACCGAGCAAAGACCACCGGTTATCACACGGCGCTGGCGGAGCCCAAGGCTGCCAGTCTGCCGGCCCTGGAACACTGGCAATCGGCACTACCCCTTCTTCTCTTCCAGTTTGCTGCGCAACTCGTCTATCTGACGCCGCAGCTCCCTTTGCCGCCGCGTGATGTAGAAGGCGTAGGCGAAGAATGCCAACCACGTGATTGTGTAGACGCCCAGCAGGTACGGCAGGTATGTTCGTTTTACATCCTCGCCTGCTCCGCCGCCTTGCGCCAGGGCGATCCCTCCGATTGCCAGGAACAAAAGTGTTGCCACCACCAGCGAATATGCGAGTTTTCTTGCTTGTTGCATCTGCTTGCCCTATGGTCAAGTTTCGCTAAGGATTGATTTCACGGCTATTTCGTCCATTCGCAACGATGCCCGCTCCCAAAGGAGGTAAAGGAACAACGATACGAATGTGATGAATGAGAATAGAAAACCCAGCGCCATCTCAGAGTTCAAAGCGCCCTTTGGCGCCAGGGGGCCAAGGTACAGATTGGGGTGAATGGCATTCCTCCACCACACGGCGGATAGGTAAACAATGGGCACGTCAATGAAACCAACGATTCCAACAACTGCCGCAAACCTGGCTCCCTGGTTTGGAGTAGCAGCATATGCCCGAACCATCAAATAGCCCACGTAGATGAGCCATAGGATGAGCGAGGTGGTGAGCCGTGGGTCCCATGTCCACCATACGCCGTTGGCTGGCTTAGCCCAAATGGAGCCTGTTATCAAGACAAGGGATATGTACAAGACGCCGATCTCCGCTGAGGCGTGGGCTATGGAGTCCCACACGTCTTTCCGGCTTATCAGATATAGTACGCTGGCGCATAACGTGACGAAGAAGGCAACGAAAGAGACGATGGCAATGGGCACGTGGAAATAAAAGATGAGGAACAGGTTGCCCGTGGACTGCTCTACAGGCATTCGCATGAATATCATGGCCAGGTCTGCAAACATGAGGATGGCACTAACCACCAGGAGCCCGGTGCGAATAGCGGAAGCGTCAAGGATACCCACCGCCTTCGTGGAGCCTGGTGCATTTGCTGCTGACATCGGTTTGCCTGCCATTGTTATTCCTCCAGCACTGCGCCAAACACAAAAGAGGAGACAATTAAGAATATCACATCAAAGGCCGCGACTAGGCCCAACCAGCGTCCCATTTCCCCCCAGGATGCCCCCTCCAGCACCGCCCGCGTAGACTCCACCGCTGCGATCACAATCGGCGACGCCACTGGCAGTAGCAGCACCGGCAGCATGATCTCTCGCGACCGCGTGTTCACGGCTATGGCGGAGAAGAGCGCACCCACGCCTGAAAAGCCCAGCGTCGCCAGCGCCGATAGCAGTAGCAGCTTTATGTCCAGCACCGGTAGGTTATAGATGACGGCAAAGAATGGCAGCAGCATTAGTTCCATGACCATCATGAACAGGAAAATACCCAGCAGTTTGCCAAAGTAAAGGACATCGCGGCTCACGGGGCATAGGAGCAACCCCTCCAGGCTGCCGTTCTCTTTCTCCAATGTGAAAGCCCGGTTGAAGCCCAGGATGCCCGCGAATGTAAAGGCGACCCACAGGATACCTGGAGCCACCAACGTTATCACCTGGGGCGACGGATCAAAGGCGAAACTGAATGTGACCATCGCCAGCAGCGCGAACATCAGGACAGATGTCACTACCTCTTTGGTGCGTAGCTCCAGCAGCACGTCCTTCCACGCGATGGTGAGGACAGGCAAAAGGAAGTCGCTCATTGGGCGGCACCCAGGTAGCTATTGTAGGTCTGGCGAAAGGCGGCCACGTCCAGGCCCTTTGCCTCAGCCTGGTAGGCGATGCGCCCTCGCGCCAGGATAGCCACCCTATCCGCCAGGGCCAGCCCACGCTCCACGTTGTGAGTGGTCATCAGCACGGCTCTGGGATGGCCTTCTTTGGACGCCAGCACATCGTCCAGCCTTTCCAATGCCTTCTGGTCCAGGCCGGCTTCAGGCTCGTCCAGCAGCAGCACCGGCGGGTCGTGCAGGAGGGCGCGGGCCAGGGAGAGGCGCTTTTGCATGCCGTGGGAGAGGGTGCGTACTCTAGCCTGTAGCTGCTGCGCCACGCCCACCATTTCCGCCAAAAGCTGAATGCGCTCATCTAGCTGCGGGACGCGGTACATCCTGCCATAGAAGCGCAAGTTTTCGTAGCCTGTTAGCTCTTCGTAGAGAAGTGGCTGATGGCCCACCACGCCAATGGATCGGCGCAGCATAGCGCCCTGCCGCCGGCAATCCCAGCCGGCGATTTGCACCTGGCCGGCGTCGGGACGCGCCAGGGTCGCCAGCGTCTTGACAAGGGTGGTCTTACCCGAACCGTTACCTCCGAATAGGACAAGCCGCTCGCCCCAACCAACGTCCAGGTCAAGATTGTGGAGGACGGGGCCGGCACCATAGGACTTGTACAAGCCCTTGACTTGGATGGCAGAAGGCTGCGCAATGGTGGCGCTACTCATCGCTCCGCTCTCTCTCGGCATGGGTTATCAGTAACATCGTCCACAACACAATAGCTTACAGACAAACAGCGAGAAGCGCCACGCTTTACATGCCAGCAGGCGAAAGTGTAATCTGGTAGCCTGTATCCCGCAGCAATGCACATGGTAGGCCAAACCACAGTCAGGAGGGCGCGACCATGCTCAAGAAGCTTGGCCACACGACAAAAATCCAACCTAAAGAGGGCATAAAAGCCCCTCCGGGCCAGTACGTGACAGAGAAGTTCCCTGAAATGACATACGGGGCCTCTCCCCGGATTGACCTGAAGGCGTGGAGGCTGAGGGTGTCCGGCCTGGTGGAGCAAGACACTGTGTTCACCTGGGAGGAGTTCCTGGCAATGCCCCAGATGGCAATAACGCGGGACTTCCATTGCGTTACCCAGTGGAGCAGGATGGACAACCTATGGGAGGGCGTGCCGTTCCGAGATGTTATGCAGCGGGCCATACCACGTCCCGATGCCAGGTACGTTATGGTGCGCAGCTACGGTGGATACACCACCAACCTGCCCCTGGACGTGCTCATGGAGGCAGATGTTCTTTTGGCCCACCGCCATGAAGGCGCGGCCCTGGAGCAGGCCCACGGCGGCCCCATGCGGCTGGTGGTGCCAAGCCGATACGGCTGGAAAAGCGCCAAGTGGGTCAACGGGCTGGAACTTATGGCCCAGGACAAGCCCGGCTTCTGGGAGCAACTGGGCTACCATAATAACGCCGACCCCTGGAAAGAGGAACGATTCGGATAGGCGGCACAGGGATAGCACCCAGCTAAGCAAAGGCAGCCCCAGGCCGTCCACGCAATGGGTGGAACCGGTGAATTCGTCCTCAACCCAGGCTTGTGCTCATTCAACTGCACATTGGCAACTCCACCTTGGACCCGCATCAACGTTGGTATGTGTGGAAGGTTACCTCGGCGATGACCACAGGGGGCCAATCTAGCGCAACCGTGCGAACCGGGGTAACGGTGCGCCAAGGAGAGGCCGGGCATAATCAGCGAACTCTTTGGTTGGCAGTCCAGTTGCGGCGTCGAAGTAACTGGATGGCATTACCCGTTCCCGAGCAGCAATAGCCTCAAGGGGCGCCAGGCCGGTAGCGCAATGGTATGTTTCGGACGGCAATCTGAGCAAAGTAACCATAACGTCGGTGTGGCCAGACACCGCGGCCCGGACAGCCTGCTTCCCAACAAGGTATGCCTCCGCCGCGTCCACGTCTGAGGTGCACGCCGTCAGCGATCGCTGGATGGTGCCGGGCTTCTCGAACCGCACCCGCACCCCTAACCTCCGGCTGATCTGCCCCGCAAGGTATTGGCCCGGGCTCTGGTAGTAAGGATGACCAAAGTCGTCAACAATCAGTGGATCTCCCATGTGGCCCACGGGGCCATGACTGTCCTTGATGTTTTCGTTGACCACTGCCACGGCGAATCCCCATTTCTTGTAGGCTTCTTCCATTTGCGCAATGAACCGCTCTTCGACGAATCTAGTCTCAGGAACACAGATAACGTGGGGCGCATCACGTTCCTCCCGCTTGCCCAAGGCAGCAGCAGCAGCCAGCCACCCTGCATTGCGCCCCATCACTTCAATGATTGTGATTGGGGAAGCGTGGCCCATGGACTCGGCATCCCTTCCCGCGCCCATGGTGGCCAGGGCGACGAACCGGGCGGCTGAGCCATAGCCTGGGCAGTGGTCCATCTCCGGCAGGTCATTGTCCACTGTCTTGGGCACGCCCACGACATTCAGTCCATAGCCTATGGATGCTGCCTCGCGGGCAAGCAAGTGGGCCGTCTCCGCCGAATCATTGCCGCCGATAGCGAACAGATAAGCAACTCCCAACTCCCGAAGCCGATCGAGCACCTGCGGCACCTCTAGGGACTGGAGCTTCCGCCGAGCCGATCCCAAGGCCGCTCCAGGCGTCCTGCCTATCGCCGGCCAGGTTCCCCTGGGTTGGCGCTTGAGATCCCGGATTTCCTTCGCCAGGATGCCATCCAGTCCGTGGACGGCACCGTAAATCTCCCCAATAGCAGGTTGGCAGAGCGCCTCTTGGACTACTCCCGCGAGACTCTGGTTTATGACAGCCGTCACGCCGCCTGATTGGAGGACGATGGCATTCCTGCCGCCGGATGTACTCTCAGACATCAAACGTACCCAACCTCAAACGCGCTACAACACTCCTGCGCTCGATGCAGAGTGATGGCCGTGCGCTGGACTACCAATTCAACAGGTGACTCTTCTGCTTCCGCCATCCATCATCCGATGGAAACACGGTTGACATTGCTACCCGCTTAGCCTGGCCGTCAAACCAGTCCCCCACCGTTTCCCGCCAGGTCTTGTAATGGGGACTATTCCTATGGGCCTCCAGAGCCGCCTCATCCGCATAAACCTCGTATAAGTGAAAGCAGTTGGGGTCGGAACTGTCCTGGAGCATATCGAACCGGAAGCAACCCGGCTCGTCTCTAACCGAACCTTGGGCATCACCGAAACTTGCCTTTACAAACCGCTCTTTGAACCCCTGCTTGATCTGGATGGTGACAAAAATAGATATCACGTTCAGTAACCTCCATGTTTGAAATCGCCGCTTGTCATGCGGCTAGTATAGTCAAAACCATATCGACATTTCATCTAGTGAACAGACACCTCTTCGGCAGGTGGGCGTGCCCTACGGGTGGGCTTGCTGGCAAAGGCAAAAAACAGGGAGCCAAAGCCGGCGAAGAGTGCAAGGATGGTGAATGCCTGGCGATAGTCGCCGCGCAGGTCAGCCAGCCAGCCCGCAATTGGGCCGAGTATCCCGCTTTCGACGTGGCTTAGAGCGAAGCCAGAGGATAGCAGCGCGCGGCTCCAGCCAAACTCTGCTTGAAGAGGCAAGAAATACATAGTGAAACCATGGCCCAGCAAGCCCTGGTTCAACGCCGATAGAACGGATGCGGCCGCAACGATCCACCAGCCGAAGAAGATTCCTTGAACCCGCCTTCGTGCAACAGCTGGACCAGTTAACATAGGCAAAACATCATCATTCCCCAAGATCCACGCTCGAATGTTATCACAATGGATAGCGAGGCTTCTCTATTGACAATGGAGGCCGTCTTCGACCCAGCGGCGGGTCTGCCATACCCAACCAAAAGGTATCATCAAGTGTCACATCGGAGAGGGGGAGTCTTCAATCTGGGGAACACCCCCAGTCCCATAGGCCGAGCGGAACAAGCTTGCTGGCAACCAGGGCCGATGATAGACTGCTGCCATCCCACTCTGGCCCCGCTGCCATTCTGGCCCCGCTGAAGGGCCGTGGCTGGCCCAAGTGGGAATTACCGGCCAGGTGAAAAAGGAAGGATTCCAATGCCCAAGATGACCGGCGGTCAAATCCTTATGAAGTCCCTGGCACTGGAAGGCGTGAAGGTAATCTTTGGCCTTCCTGGGGTGCAGACTTATCACGCGGTGGACGCCTTGCACTTCGTGCCGGAAATCAGGTTCATCACCACTCGGCACGAGCAGGCCACAGCCTACATGGCCGATGGCTACTCAAGGGCGAGCGGCGAAATTGGCACGGCGCTGGTAGTTCCCGGCCCAGGCCTGCTGAATGCCTCGGCGGCAATCGGCACAGCATACGCCTCATCTTCGCCGATAATGGTGGTGTCTGGCCAGGTCCCACGAGACCATATCGGCGCCAACCGTGGAATGCTGCATGAGGTGGATGACCAGATGGTGGCCATCCGTCAGGTGACGAAGTGGGCGAGGAGGGTCTTGGACCCCGCAGAGATTCCAGATGCAGTGCACGAGGCATTCTACCAGCTACGCACCGGGCGTCCCCGGCCTGTTGAGATAGAGATCCCACCGGATACCCTGGCGGAAGAGGCGGATGTGCAGCTTCGGGAGCCAGCGGACTATTTCCGCCCGGCAGCTCCAGAGAACGAGGTGAGGGAGGCAGCGCGCATTCTGGCCGGCGCTCGCAACCCGCTCATCATTGCAGGCGGCGGCGTCATCACCTCAAGGGCCTCGGAGGCTTTGCAGAAGCTGGCTGAGTATTTGCAGGCCCCTCTGCTCACCACAGCAGAGGGCAAAGGCGCTCTTTCTGATAGGCACTATCTATGCCTGGGCTCAATCCGAGGCGATGACTCACAGCTGTTAGGCCAGCATGACGTTATCCTGGCCGTAGGCACCCGCATGACCAGTGGACTGAGCCGAGGCACACCGCAACTGCTCAAAGACCAGCGCGTAGTGCAGATTGACATTGACCCTAGCGAGATTGGCCGTAACTTCAAGAACACTGTGGGAGTTGTGGGTGATGCCAAGCGCACCTTGGAACAGTTGCACAAGGCCCTCGCGGCTATGACGCCGGCCAAGGCCAGCCGCAAGGCAGATATGGAACTTACCAAGGCGGAACGGGTCAAGACCCACCGTGTGGTGGAGCCTCAACACGGCTTCTCAGCGGCCATTCGCGCCGCTCTGCCTGATGATGGCATTCTGGTGACTGACATGACCCAGGTTTCCTATTACTGCCGCGCCGGCTATCCTGTCTATGAGCCTGGCACGTACATCACATCTTCCTACTTTGGCAACTTGGGCTACGCCTTCCCCTTAGCCTTGGGGGTCAAGGTAGCCAAACCAGAAACTCCGGTGGTTTCTGTCAGCGGCGATGGCGGGTTCCAGTACGCTTCCCAGGAGCTGTCTACGGCGGTACAGTATGGCATCAACCTGGTGGCCGTCGTGTTCAACGACAACGCCTACGGCAATGTAATGCGGGACCAGGAGACAGACTACCACGGCAAGCTCGGCTCCGAGCTTCGGAATCCTGATTTTGTAAAGCTGGCCAGGGCTTATGGCGCACGGGGGGTGCGAGTGAAAAGCCCTGAGCGCCTGGAGTCTGCCATCAAAGAGGCCATTGGCATAGACGCCCCAACACTGATTGAGGTGCCTGTGGGACCAATGCCCAGCCCCTGGTAAAGGCAGCAATGGACGAGAGGCAAACATGCGTGTAGCCATTAGCGCCGACCACGGCGGATTTCCACTCAAAGCGGACCTGGTAGCCCAGATACGGGACTTGGGCCACCAGGTGCTGGACCTGGGCGCTCCCACCTATGATCCTCTGGACGACTATCCAGACTTCGCCCAAGCCGTGGCCCAGGCTGTGGCCGCAGGGCAGGCGGAGCGAGGCATCGTTGTGTGCGGCAGCGGCGTAGGAGCCAGCGTAGCGGCCAACAAGGTAGCAGGCGTGCGCGCCGCTGTCTGCCACGATACATATTCCGCCCACCAGGGGGTGGACCACGACGATATGAACGTGCTTTGCCTGGGAGCACGCGTTGTGGGCGCTGAGGTGGCAAGAGAGCTGGTGGCCGCCTTCCTGAGCGCACGGTTCCGAGTAGAAGAAGAGAGGTTCCTGCGCCGTCTGAACAAGGTCAAGGCCATGGAAGCAGCAATGGCCGCTCGCCGCCCGAAGACCAGCGCGCGGTAAAAGTGACGCCAGTCTCAGGAAGCGTACCGTCTCAGCAGGTTGCGGGCGATGACCAGCTTCTGGATCTCATTTGTCCCTTCACCTATGACCATCAGCGGCGCATCCCGGTAATACCGTTCCAGGGGCAGGTCCTTGATGTATCCGTACCCTCCGTGGACGCGCATGGCGTCCAGTGTCACCTGAGCGCACATCTCGCTGGCGAACAGCTTGGCCATTCCCGCCTCCAGGTCGCACCGCTCGCCACGGTCCTTCTTGGCCGCGGCGTCGTACACCAGCAGCCGGGCCGCCTGCACCTTGGTGGCCATGTCCGCCAGCATGAGCTGGATGGCCTGATGCTGGGCGATGGGCTGGCCAAACGTCTTGCGCTGCTGAGCATAGGCAATGGCAGCCTCGAAGGCGGCGGTGGCGACACCCACGGCCCGGGCCGCAATGTTGATGCGGCCTGTCTCTAGGCCCTCCATCACCTGGTAGAAGCCCTGGCCCTCTTCCAGGCCCACCAGGCTTTCAGCGGGAACGCGATAGTCCTGGAAAACGAGCTCGCAGGTGTCCACGCCCCGGTATCCCAGCTTATTCAGGTCGCGTCCAACGGTGAAGCCTGGCCCCTTTTCCGCGATGAAGGCACTGATGCCCCTGTGTGGTGGCTTTGCTTCGCGGTTGGTCTTGGCCAGCAGCAGGAAGACGTCGCCGTACCTGCCGTTGGTGATGAACAGCTTGCTGCCGTTGATGACGTACTCATCGCCGTCTCGGACTGCGGTGGTCCGCATGGCCGCCACATCGCTGCCTGCGTCGGGCTCCGTCAGGCCCAGACCTCCGCGCTTTTCACCGCGGGCCAGCAAAGGCAGCCAGTGGCCTTTCTGGTCCTCGGTCCCGAACTTGGCTATTACATAGGTCAGGATGGAGTGCGTGCCAATGACGCCTGAGATGCTCATCCAGCCCTTGGCCAGCTCCTCGAACACCATGGCAAATGTAGTGTAGTCTAGCCCTAACCCGCCGTACTCCTCCGGGACCACGATGCCAAACAGCCCCAGCTCCTTCATACGCTCCACCAGCTCGTGGGGATAGATGTCCTCCTGCTCGTACCTGCTGGCCACGGGGGCCACCTCCCGGCGGACGAAATCGCAGACAGTCGCCAGTATCTGCTGCCGAGCCTCGCCTAACTGTTCGTTCATCTTTTCGTCTCCTCCAGACGCTGCCAGGCCATAACCGCAACCCCTATTACGCAGACGTGGTTCTGCGCAAACCTGGTTAGCCTCGTCTAGCTTCCAGAATGACGTATGTGCCCAGGGCCTTGGCGACCAGGTTGCCCTCGCCGTCGGTGACATCGGCCTCTCCCACCATCAGCCGGCTGCCTTTGTGGATCACACGGCTTACGGCTACCAGGAAGTCACCCCGGGCCGGCCGGAGGAAGTTAACCTTTAGCTCAGAGGTAGCCGCTATCTGGCCGACGGCTAGAAGGGTGGTCACGGCGCGCCAGAAGGCACTGTCCGCCAGTGTCATGATGACGCCTCCGTGAACGGCGTTGTTGGACTGCAAATGGTACGCCCGTATGGGCATTCGCACACGTGCCCACCCATCCCCAGTCTCCACCTGCTCAATACCTAGCACCTCGGCGAAAGTGCCTGGAGAGAAAGGACGCGGGCTGGGTTGTTGAGTCAACTCTTTGCTCCTACCAGGGTGATGGAAAACTCCTACGACCACCCCCCTTGCCCCCTTCCTGGCCAGGAAGGGGGTCAGAGTTATATCGGGGGAATACCCCCGGACCCCCACCAAAGGGGCTTCGCCCCTCTGGACTCCCCTATTTCTGCAACCTGCTAGTGGCGTGGAGTCGGCTGCCCGCAGGACAGCCAAGCCGCTGCTATTCTACCCTGGCGCCTGGGCCAGTTCCAGCGTGATGCCGTCCGGATCCAGGAAGTATGCCACGCGAGGGCGTCCCGCCGCCGCGGCCACGGGCGTTCCCCTAAACCGCACCCCCTTGGCCTGTAGCTCCCGATATGTCCTGTCCACGTCGTCGGCGTAGAAGGCTATGTGAGCGGTGCCCACGTTGCATGTGGACGGGTCTACGGCCTTGCCCTTGGGCGCCAGGTACTGGATCAGCTCCAACCGGAAGCTGCCCAGGAGCAGATGCGCTATTTTGAGGTGCGCGTCAGGGAAGCCGGTGATCTGCTGAATAGCAGGCCCCTGCGCCTCAAGAGTGGTGTCTACCCTGAAGCCTACGACGTCGCAGTAGAAGGCAACGGAGCGCTCCAGGTTGCTCACCGTGAAGGCCGAGTTGTTGTGGGATATGATCATTCAAGTATCTTCATACTACGACTGGTACCAGCGCCAAGCCAGCCTAGCTCCAGACGTTGGTGTGGCCACGATCAGGGCGGGTTAGTTTTAGACGGTGCTATAATTGTTTCTATTACAGAGTACCCGCCCTCTTCTTCTGGTATGAGGATAACCGCGTACTTGGGCATTTCATACCCATTCATCTTACTATAACGCCTGCATTCACGGCACGCTGTCCCTTCTCCAGCACCCGCTTCATGTACTGGCCGGTGTACGAGTGAGCGACTTCTGCCACCTGTTCCGGCGTGCCTTCGGCGATCACGTAGCCGCCCTTTTCGCCGGCGCCGGGGCCCAGGTCTATAACCCAGTCAGCGTTCTTGATAAGGTCCAGGTGGTGCTCGATCAGCACCACTGTGTTGCCAGCGTCCACCAGGCGGTGCAGCACACCCAAAAGGGCGGCGCAGTCGGAGAAGGATAGGCCGGTGGTAGGCTCGTCCAGCATGTACAGCGTCTTGCCCGTGGCCCGGCGTGAAAGCTCCGTGGACAGCTTGACCCGCTGTGCCTCGCCGCCGGATAGCGTGGTGGCAGGCTGGCCCAGGCGTATGTATCCCAGGCCCACGTCCCGCATGGTCTCTAGCTTGGAGCGCACCTTGGGGAAGTTCCAGAAGAACTCCAGCGCCTCGGCCACCGTCATGTTCAGGACTTCCGCAATGGTCTTGTCCTTGAACCGTATCTCCAGAGCCTCGCGATTGTAACGCTGACCGTAGCAAACCTCGCAGGCAACTGTGACGTTGGGAAGGAACTGCATCTCGATCTCGATGTACCCCTCGCCCGTGCAAGCCTCGCACCTGCCGCCCTTGACGTTGAACGAAAACCTGCCGGGGGCATACCCGCGCACCCGCGCCTCGGGCACTGCGGCGAACATCTCGCGGATAGGCGTGAATACGCCGACGTATGTGGCGGGGTTGCTGCGCGGCGTCCGCCCGATGGGCGACTGGTCTATGTTAACCACCTTATCAATCAGGTCGTGGCCATCCACGCCGTCGCAAGCACCAGGGCGCTCTTTGGCCCCGTACAGCATCTGGGCCAGCTTCTTGTACAGCACCTCGTATATCAGGCTTGACTTGCCAGAGCCGGATACACCGGTGACGCAAACCAGCTTGCCCAGGGGTATCGCCACATCTATGTTCTTGAGGTTGTTCTCGCGAGCGCCCCGTACCACCAGGGCCTTGCTCTTGCCACGGCGGCGTTTCGCGGGCAGCGGTATCTCTCGCCGGCCGCTCAGATATGCGCCGGTGACCGACTCTTCACTGGCGCATATGTCCTCTATCGTGCCAATGGCCACCACTCGCCCGCCGTGCTCCCCAGCGCCGGGGCCAAGGTCAATAATGTAGTCCGACGCCCGCATAATAGCCTCGTCGTGTTCCACAATCAGGACGGTGTTGCCAATGTCCACCAGTCGCCTCAACGTATCTATGAGGCGCGAGTCGTCCACCGGATGCAGGCCCACCGACGGCTCATCACAAACGTACAGCACGCCCATGAGGCCCGATCCAATCTGGGTGGCCAGGCGAATGCGTTGCGCCTCGCCGCCGGACAAAGTAGAGGCGGTGCGGGCCAGTGTTACGTAGTCCAGGCCGATGTCCACCAGGAACTTCAGCCGCGACTGTATCTCTTTAAGTATCAGGCGGGCGATGGCGTGCTCTCTGGGCGTCAACGGTTCCGCCGAAGGCGGACTCGCGCTGTCTTCGCCACCAACGGAGCGCGTCCATTCCCACGCCTGGCCGACGGACTGGCCGGTCACGTCCATGATGTTCATGCCACCCACTGTGACGGCCAGGGACTCCTGCTTCAGGCGCTTCCCCTGGCAGGAGAGGCAAGGGCGGCTGGCCATGTACCGTTCGATCTCGTGGCGGATGTAGTCGGAGGATGTCTCCTTGTACCGTCTCATTAGATTAGGGATCACGCCTTCAAAGGTGGTGTCCCAGGAGTAGACCCGGCCGCTATGAGTGGTGTGCTTCATCTCGATGGTGCTGCCCTGGTTGCCGTACAGGATGAGCTTCAACACCTCTGGGCCTAGCTTCTTCACAGGCTCTCGGGTTGGGAAGCCGTGGGCCCGCGACAGCGACTCCAGCAGGCTGGCGTACCAGGGGCTGGATGAGCCGGCGCGCGTCCAGGGCTGAATGGCACCCTGGGCCAAGGACAGATCTTTGTTGGGCACCACCAACTCAGGATCTATCTCCAGCCGGAACCCCAGGCCGGTGCAATCGGGACAAGCGCCATGAGGCGAGTTGAAGCTAAACGTTCGCGGCTCGATCTCCCCCAGGCTGACGCCGCAGTGGACGCAGGCGAACTGCTCGGAGAACAGGTCCTCCTGGTCGGTGTCGGCGTCCAGGATTTTCACCACGCCGGCGCCCTGCTTCAGGGCCGTCTCCACGGAGTCGGACACACGGGCCGAATCAGCGCCGTCGCCGATGACCAGGCGGTCCACCACTATCTCGATGGTATGCCACTTCTGCCGGTTCAGGTCGAATGTCTCGGATAGCTCCCGTATCTGGCCGTCCAGCCGCACACGCACGAACCCCGCCTTGCCGGCCTCCTCGAACACCTCCTTGTGCTCGCCCTTCTTGTGGACCACCTTGGGGGCCAGCACCATCACCCGGCGGCCCTGGGGCATGGCCTGGACGGCGTCCACTATCTGCTGCACTGTTTGCCTTTGGACCGGACGGCCGCAGTTGGGGCAGTGGGGCCGGCCCGCCCGGGCGAACAGCAGGCGCAGGTAGTCGTACACCTCTGTGACTGTGCCCACGGTGGAGCGCGGATTGTGGGATACGCCCTTCTGGTCAATGGATATGGCCGGCGACAGCCCCTCGATGTAGTCAACGTCGGGCTTGTCCATGCGGCCCAGGAACTGGCGGGCGTAGGCCGAGAGGGACTCCACGTAGCGGCGCTGCCCCTCGGCGTAGATGGTGTCGAAGGCCAGGGTGGACTTGCCGGAGCCGGAGACGCCTGTAATGACCACCAGCCTGTTGCGAGGGATGGTCACATCTATGTTCTTGAGGTTGTGCTCGCGGGCACCCTTGACGACTATGTTCTCCAGGGGCATGTGCCGCGACCCTCCCATAGCTGCGCGGTGTGAAAAGGCCAAAGGCTATTGTAGCAGGGGATGGAAGAGAGGGGGAGGGTGGCATGTGGGAAGATGGGAATGATTAGGTGCTTACCGTCGGCAGGTTCTCAGGAACACAACGCAGAAAGAACAGTGACAGGTCAAGGTGATTCAGGATACTAAGCATGGCGTGTTGACAGGGGAGCAACCCCGCTCATCCTGAGCGTCATGCCCATGTCGTTCTGAGCGAAGCGAAGAATCTGGATGGGAGGGGAGGATCTCCCCACCAGATTCGTTCCGGTCGTCCGCCTCTGGTGGACTCCCTTGGAATGGTAATGACCCGGCTCACCAGTCTTTAGGTGGATTGCCAGCCTCTATCCCTTCCTAGCAGCGTAAAGCTGCCGCGTAAGCGAGATGGCAGCCAGGTGCTGGCCGTAATGCTGGATGTTGTACAGGATGTTCCACCGCATGCTGGCCGGCGCTTCTCCCGCGCGGGCCGTAACCACTCGGTCAAGGTCCCTGGCGGAGACATTGCGCAGGACCTCCGTGGACTTGGCTCCTGTCCTGTCCAGCAGGGCCTCCAATTGCGCCACGTTACGAGCTTTGGCGGCAAACTCGGCGTCACGGTTGCGGCCAATGTCCGTGCCGCCCACCACCTGGTGGATGCGGAAGCTCTCAGCGCCGGCCAGGTGGGTGATCAGCACCGCTGCGGAGTTGGTGTCCTTGGGCAGAGGCATCCAGTTCAACTCCTCCGCGGTCATCCCCTGGATGGCCTTCTTGATCTCGTCACGCATGTAGTCCAGTATTTCAATGTACGCTTTGACCTCTGAGTCCATAAATCTCCTCCATATTAGTCTGTAACGCGACCCGCTCATTTCCTTCGACAAGCTCAGAATGAGCGGTAAAGTAATCACCCTCGCTCATGGTGAACCTGTCGAACCATATGAGTGAGTGACCTCAACAAAGCCACCCACTCCTTCGCAAGAGCGCCATTCCTATATCCGCAGCTGCATCACCGGCACATACACCGCCGCCGCCAAGGCCAGCAACCCAAACAGGCCGTTCAACGACAGCCCCAGGAAAGGAGCGACCACCAGGAATACCACCACCACGGCAATGCCAGCTATCCACTGCAACCCGCGGCTGCGCTTACGGCTCACCGCAAGGTTCATCCCGGATCCCATGAGATACCCAACGCCCACCAGAGCCAGCCACCGGAGATAGAACGCCACAGGTCCCAGAGGCATCAGCAAGGCGTTGACTAAGAGCAAGCCTAGCACTCCAATGACGCCAATGCCCACGGCGGCGGCCACAGCCCTAGCGTAGTATACAGGCGTAACGTCGAAAGTTGGAATCTTTGTGGGCCGGGCGCACTCGGGACACCGGATGCCAACCGGGTGCTGCACCACACACCGCACGCATATGGGCCGTTCGCAGTTGCCGCAGCGCAGGGCCGTCTCCGTACTGGGGTGCCGGTAGCAGTACAGCTTGCTATCCATCGCTCTTGTGCTCGACGTCGTCGGGCTTACGATTGAGCCAGTCGCCCTCTTTCCATGTGTCCCTGTCGTAAAGGAGCCTGGGAATGGCCACTTTTCGCCAAGGGAGAGGTGATTGTGCTCCTCCAGGATTAGATAGCAATCGCTTCAGGGCAGAGACTACCAGGAGCGCCACGGAGAGCAGTATGATGGTGGCCGGTTCTCCCAAGAGCAAGGCCCACACTGGAAGCAGCACAAGGGCTATGCCAAACCACAGAGCGATGCCCCTGAAGGCCAGCCATCCTAGGAAGGCCACCGCCAGCGATATGACCGCCTCCTTCCAAGCCAGGAGCAGCAGGCTGCCCCCGATGACGGTAAGCCCGCGGCCTCCGCTGAATCGTAGGTATATGGACCAGTTGTGTCCGACCACCGCCGCCAGTGCGGCCAGAGCCTGGAGTTGCACTTCCAGGCCCAAGGCCCGTGCCGTGACCACAGATCCCATGCCTTTTATCAGAATATCGAAGAGACCCACAATGACATAGGATGTCTTACCGACCTGCCGGCCCACGTTGGAGGCCCCGACGTTCCCGCTGCCATAGCGGCGGATGTCTATTCCACGTCTCCAACGCGCCACCAGGTATGCGGTTGGTATGGAGCCGGTCAGGTAGCCATAGGCTACCGCCACTGTCACGGCCAGCACATCAGTCATAAAAGAGTGGTATCGAGTCCGTGGTGCTTACAAGACAACAGTACCACATGAGGTAGCCCCAGGCCAGCAGGCTAATGCACTATGGGAGTCAAGATGGGCGAAGCCCTTGAGCTCCTTCCAGGCCGAGAGTTCCGATAAATCGAGAATGACCGGCAGTAGCATGCATCACCACGGAGTCTAATCTGCCATTGAGCACAGCAAAGGAAAAGAGGTAATAGGGATGGGCGGAGTGGTTTTCCGGTCAGCCTGCTAGGACTTCGGCGAAGCTATAACTGCCAAGGCCGACTCAGGGATGCACTCTTTGATAAGGGCATCTATCTCCGCTGAGGTTAGCTGTTTTATGACCTCTTGGCTCAGCGGTACTATCTGGCCGCGGGTGGCATCCACTTTAGGAAGAGGCAGAACCTCGCCTGAGAGAAGGCGGAAGAAGTTGGACTCGGTGCTCATGACTACTCGGTCCTTGGCGCTGAAGGCGGTATCGTATGCCTCCAGCCGGCGTATGAACGAGTAGAAGTCGGGGTCTTGCTGAAGCGCCTGGGCAAAGATGGCAATGGCCGCCGCCTCACCCCGCCCGCGAGTCTCCTTGGACACCCTGGCGGCGCAAGCGCCCATGATAGTCACAAGGCGGTCTGTTTCCGAAGTGATCTGGTCGGACCTCTGCTGCCCAGTGGCCCGGAACCTGTCTGCCTCCACCTTCCTGTCCGACGCCATGCGAGCGAAAACAGACTGCTGCACTGCCGTAGGTAGGTCCACCCGCTTGGTCCTGACGTCCAGGATAGTTACGCCCAACCCGCCTTCGTTCACCTGCTTTTGCACCTCGTCCCTTACCTGGTCCATGATGGCGTCGCGTTCCTCCGAGATCATTACGTTATATGGCCTGGCCGCGATGTTCTGTCGCAAAGCACCCACAACCAGCCGCTCTAGGCGGGCGCTTCCGCTGCTCTCCGTATTGAGCTTGAGGAAGAAACTCCGAGGTTCCACTATCTTCCACCGCGTCACGTGGTCCACAACGACGCGCTTCTGGTCGGAGGTCAAGTACTCCTCCTCAGTGGTATCGGTGCTTAGCACCCGCCTGTCCAGATATGTAACCTGCTGAACAAAAGGTGTCTTGAAATGGATGCCCTGTATTTCGTTCACCGCTGTGATCTGGCCAAACTGCTGGACTACGGCGTAGTTGACCTCGTCTACTGTGTACACGGCCTGGAGCACGCCTATGACCGCCACTAGGCCAATGACAAATATTCCTATCACTGCTATGCGCATGTTTGCTGCCTATGGCTTCGTGGGCGTGGGTATAGGTGAACTAGTCTGCCGATCAGTCGTGTCCAACTTGGAAAGGTCCAGCAGTGGAAGAACGTTGACCTTGGAGTCAATTAGCGTCTTGCTCACTGTTTTGAGCACCTCCTCCACGGTCTCCAGGTACAGCCTCTCACGAGTCACCTGGGGCGCTTTCCTGTACTCCCCCAGGAGCGCCAAAAACCGGTTACCTTCACCTCGGGACCTTTCGATCTGTGTCTGATAGAAGCCCGCAGCGTCCCGAACCGACACCTGCACCTGGCCCTGTGCCCTGGGTATCTTATCGGCAAAGTAGGCCCTTGCGTGGTTCTCCAGTCGCGTTTCGTCCTCCAGTGCCCGCACCACCTCCTGGAAAGCGTCCTTCACCTGATCAGGAGGGTCTACGGCCTGGAGCTTGAGCTCTGTAATCGTGATGCCGGTGCCGTAGGTGTCCAGCAGATTCTCCAAGAAGACCCGGGTGTCGGCCTCCACCACTCCCCGACCGACGGTAAGAATGGTATTGAGAGGGGTCCGGCCTACGATGCTCCGCAAGGCCACCTCTCCAGAGGTATGGAGTACAACCTCAGGGTCTTGCACGTTGAATACAAAGTCCTTGGGATTACTAACAGTGTATTGAATTACCATCTGGGCTTCAATGATGCTGTTGTCGGTGGTCAGCATCAGCGACTCGGGCAGGTCCCTACTAACGCCACCCCCAGATGCTGAGCGGAAGCCTATCTCAGCGGTGCGAATCCTCTGCACATTGACCTTGACCAGGCTGGTGATGGGCTGCGGCAGTCGCCAGTTAAGGCCCGGCTGGGCCAGGCTGTTGAACTTGCCAAACTGGCGGACCACCCCTTGCTCGCCAGCCTCAACCCGATAGAAGCCAGTGGCCAGCCAGACCAGCAGGGCCAACGCCAGCGCCCCCAAAACGACGGTGCCCACACCACCACCCACTCCTCCAAAGGTGCGTTGAAAGAACTCCCGTATCCCGCGAAGGAGCTGGTCCAGGTCAACCTCAGGCTGTGGCCTCGGCTGGCGCATATAGTCCTACTACAATTGGAAAGAGCGTGTATTTAGTTGGTAGCTACGTTGAAGACAACAGAGAGTATCATAGCACATCGCCTTGCGGAATGGGGTAACGGCAAGAGACCTGAATTGAGCAGATTCCCCGGCGGGCAATCTTGGACGATTAGCAAACCACTACGCAAGGATGAGGGCGAAGGCTACCAAAACAGCTTTACCTTTTTCAAATGTGGTGGGCGATCTTGGATTCGAACCAAGGACCTCAGTCTTATCAGGACTGCGCTCTAACCAGCTGAGCTAATCGCCCTGGCCATCAGGGGTCAATGGCAGTATAGAAACAGGCCAGAAAGGTGTCAAGGAAACTTCCTATGCCCTAACCCAGACCCCCGTGTCCCATTCTTCATTCAGATGTGGCGTTGCTCCAACAGGTTAACAAAAGGCGAGCGGCTCAGGAAGCGCCCAAGGCAACCAGCGCCACCCCGGCCACAACCAGTCCCGCGCCTATCCAGATGCGCAAAGTCACCTTTCCCAGCCTCTGAAGGAAGACGTGCGCCAGCGCCAGAGAGACCAGGGGGTTTGCGGCGGCAATGGGAGATACTACCACCAGCGGCGCCAGGCTCAGGGCGTAAAAACTTGCGGCCACTCCGCCCGAAGCCAGCAAGCCTGCCAAGGCCATGAAAATGAAATCGCGCCTGGGCGCATGCCTATCCTGGGCCATGCCGCGCACGGACAACACCCCAAGAATCACTATGCCGGCCACAAGCGAAAACGTTGTGACCGCCAGCGCCGGAGCCTGTCCTGTCACCAGCTTGCGGGCCAGGAACTGGGCAACTCCGTAGCTCACGGCGGCCAATACAGATGCCAGGATGCCCAAAAAGATTGGCCGCTGGCCCGCGCTAATGGAGCTGATGAAGGCGCTCATGCCCCTCAGCTCGTCCTTTTGCTTACCACAAGCACAGTGCCAGCTACTATGGCGGCTATCCCCAGTGCTATGGGAATCGTAATCGTCTCGTTCCCCAGGGCCACGCCCAGGGTGACAGCTACCAGGGGCGCCCCGGCCAGGATGGGGGCCGTGCGGCTAACTCCTGCCAGTTGGACACCCTTGAAGTTCAGCAGCCGGCCCAGGGGGTAGTTGATAAGACCTAGAAGAGTGATCCAG
>SHYF01000005.1 GCA_009692985.1 Dehalococcoidia bacterium | reverse complement strand
ATCACAGAAGACGCGGTCAGAAGCAAGATTCAGTAGCCCAGTATCTACCAGCGGCAGGGCAGCAATATTGTCTCTGTCGGCTCCATATCTCGGGGCCTGCATGTCGAAGGCCCGTATGTATCGGCCTGCGGTCATATACAGGATTTTCTCGTCAGGCGAGAAGGCTAGGCCATTAGCGGCACCCATAGGAGCCGGAGCATCCCTCACCAGCAGGTTGATGGCGCCCAGGTCAGGAGTAACCCTATATACGCCAACAAAGTCCAGCTCAGAAACAACGTTGAACGTCATCAGGTCGGTAAAGTATATGCTTCCGTCGCTCCTGACCACCACATCGTTGGGACGGTTTAGTCTATGCCCCCGGTAGTTGTAGGCGACGACAGTTATACTCCCATCGGGCTCCGTGCGTGTGACTCTCGAGTTAAATTCCCCAGGGGTGGCGCCGCCATGCTCGCATGCAATGAGCCTGCCCTGACGGTCCCGGGTGAGGCCATTGGCGTAGTTGGTGGGCTTGAGAAACTCAGTTACGCCCTCACGAGGCGCCCACTTCATCCTCCTGTTATTGATGACGTCACTGAAGAGCAAGTACCCCCCTTCCTTCCACCACACAGGTCCCTCACCCAGGGCAAAACCCTTGCCCAATTCCTCGTATTCCTGACCCGGGTCTACGATACGGTCCAGCTCTGGTGCCAGCTTCTCAATAGGCATAACGACCTCCTTCGATTCTAAATGTCGTGGCGAATTATACACTACCTGGCGACCGTACCATTGGAAGCAACACCTGCGGGAAGACCCAAGGGTAAGGGGATAAGCGACGCTGCATACATATAAGCATGAGGATGGATGCGCGATAACGAGGGCGGGTGGCAGAACCGGGGTTGTATAAAAGGGCTAGTATATAGAGTGGGGTATGACGATTGGCCTGGTTAGGGGGCCAGTGCGATGACTTACGCCAAGAGAATTGTATGTCTTGCGAACTCTCGGAAGTACTCTGGTAGATGCATCGCTGGCAAAGAGGTTAGTTCACGCGGATATGGCGACTGGATTCAACCATTAGCGCTACCTTTCTATGAGACGATTGGCCCCACCGCTGGGGCGCTGCCCCGGCCTATCTGTGGGACGACATTTCATACTGTACCAGTGTAACGATAATGTGACGGCGTTCATTTACCCGAACGGGTGGTTTTCGGGTAGCGAGGCGGGCAAGGCAGGCGGTTTGATTGTCCTCCTTGGAAACTTGATTGATTTTTGCAGTTTTACAGCTTCGAACAGGTACGAAAACGGGCCAAAAGGCCAAAACTGGGGTCTAATTGTTTGGTCTGCCATGCCGCTTCGTATCCAGATGGGATGAAAAGATGCCGCCCCGATGATACTGGAACCGATGATGTTCTTGGCGAGTTCTTCGTTCTTACCTGTAGGGGTCATTCTCCCTATAGTGCTCAGCGAAGCCAGGGGTGACCCTTTCCGCCCGCTATTCGGTCCTGGTGTAGTAGTGCTGTATATAGTTGTTACCTGTGGCGGAATGCTGTTCTGGATTGCCAACAGGAAGACCCCCGCTATCAAGAGATGGGGGTGGATTCTGCTGCCGTTGGGTGCTGGCGGCGTTGTGACAACCACACTTGCGCTGGTACTCCTGGTACTCGTTATCGTCTCCTTCTTGGCTTGGGGAAACACCTTGAACAAATACTGATTGTGGAGGCGATTCATGTCAAGCCGGATAGTGAGGGGCGTAAGCACTCCCCTAGTTATCATTGCAGGCATCACACTGCTTACACAGATCCAGAAACAAGCGGTAGCGGATCGGCTGAACATACATGTTTCCAGGATAGGTTAGCAATTCCTGGCACCGCTATTTGCTGTCCGCAACGAATGCAGCGCCAGGCTGCCCTCAGGCTTTTGAGAGCACGGCGGCGGCGTGGACTTCAGCGTCCTGAATGATGCGGCGAGTCTCCTCGATCATGTCCGGGGCGACGGAGACGGAAGTGATGCCCCATGCGACCAGCTGGCGGGTCATCTCAGGGTAGACCGACGGCGCCTGGCCACAGATAGAGACTGTGACGCCACGCCTAGAGCATCCAGTGACGATGCGTTCCAGGGCGCGCATGACAGCGGGGTTGCGCTCGTCAAACACGTTGACCAGCTTCTCGTTGTCGCGATCAACGCCCAGGATTAGCTGAGTGAGGTCGTTGCTGCCTATGGAGACGCCATTCACGCCGGCGTCCAGGAACTCGTCCAGCAGGAAGACATTTGACGGCACTTCCATCATCATCCATATCTGGAAGTCATTGCTGCTGCGGAGTCCGGCGGCCTCCAGCATGTTCTTGACCCCTTGTAGCTCCTGGACGGTGCGGACAAAGGGCAACATAACATAGAGATTGGGGTAGCGCAGTCGCACCTGCTTTACAGCTTCTACTTCCAGAAGGAACAGGTCTGGCTCTGCCAGGTATCTGGAGCAACCGCGATACCCCAGCATTGGGTTCTCTTCAAAGCTTTCGTAGGCCTCGCCGCCCCTAAGGTTGCGGTACTCGTTTGTCTTGAAGTCGGAGAAGCGGTATACGACAGGCCGGGGGTCGAAGGCGCTGGCGAATGTTTCCAGGCCCTCCGCCAGGCGTTGTATAAACTCGTCCCCCTTGCCGGTCCGTTCGACCATGGCGCGTGGGTGCTCCCCAATGTGGGCCAGGATGAACTCCGCCCGCAGAAGGCCCACGCCATCCACGTCCATACTTGCAACGCGCTGCGCGGCTTCTGGGCTCGCCAGGTTGACGTACAGCTTGGTGCGAGTCCTGATCCTGGCGGATGGCCCGGCCTGTACTTTGGCAGGCAGCATAATTGATAGCTGGTCGCCTTCATACACCTTGCCGGTGCTGCCATTCACGGTGACAACGGATACATTGGACAGGACATGGGTGCCGTTGCCAGTGCCAACCACGCATGGTATTCCCATCTCGCGGCTGACTATGGCGGCGTGGCAGGTCCTTCCGCCACGGTCGGTGACGATGGCCGAAGCGCGTTTCATGGCTGGAACGTAGTCTGGCGTTGTCATCTCTGCTACCAGCACATCTCCATCCTTCACGCGAGACATATCTCTGGGGCCGTGTACCACCTGCACTCGCCCCACACCTACGCCCGGGCTGGCCGGAGCGCCTGCAAGGATGGCTACCAAGTTACTCGCCGCTTCGATCTGGGCGGCGGATGGTTTCTGCAAAGTGGTGATTGGGCGCGACTGGAGTATGTATAGGTCTGCTCCGGCCAAAGCCCACTCGATGTCCTGGGGGACACCGTAGTGCTCCTCTAGGCGCAGTCCCAGGCCTGCCAGCTTGCGAATCTGCGGGTCACTGAGCTTTTGACGTTGCTGGATGGGCTTTGGAACCGACACTTTCACTGTTCCTGTTTCGTAGCCGCCGATGGAGTCGCCCTGGCGAAGGAGCCACGGCTGTGGGACCAGGACGCGGGAGATGACCTGAGTGGACGTCTTGTCCACAACGTAGGCATCTGGGCTCAGCTCACCGGAGACTAGAGGCTCGCCCAGGCCGTAGATGGCTTCTATGAACACAACAGTCGGGTCCGCCGCAGATGGGTCTACAGTGAACATGACACCCGATGCGTCTGCCTGCACCATCCGCTGGACGACCACAGCGATATCCACGCCCTGGTGGCCATAGCCGTTAGTGCCACGGTAAAAGATTGCCCTGGCCTCGAAGAGGGAGGCCCAGCAGGCCCGAACGGCCTCAATGACATTCTTGGGCCCTGCTACGCTCAGGAATGTGCGCTGCTGCCCAGCAAATGATGCGTCTGGAAGGTCTTCAGCAGTGGCGGAGGACCTGACGGCCACACGGCCCTCTCCCAGGCGGGTGTAGGCGTTCTCGATAGCAGGCTTGAAGCCGCGGGGCATAGGTGCGGAGCGTATGATGCTCTGTATGTGACCGGCGGTTTCCTGGAGTGTGGTGGAGTTGTTTATGTCCACAACGTCCAGCAGGCTGATAACGCGCTCGTACAGCCTGTTCTGGCGCATGAACGCTTTGTAGGCGTCGGCGGTCACGATGAATCCCGGCGGAACGGGAACTCCAATCTGGGTCATTTCGCCCAGGCTGGCCCCCTTGCCGCCGGCTATGGATATGTCCTTGTTGCTTACCTCACCCAGAAGACGCACCAATGAGTCGCCGGTGGCGACCCTGGTTTTGGTTGCGCGCACTTTAGTTGCCAATCCGTCCCTCCTGGGCTGAGGCCGCTACGACCAAGCGTCTACCAGACAGCCTATTGTACACGCCTGGCTACCAGGCCGCAAACGTAGTGGAGGGCATCATTCCGTTACGTTGGGTTAGCGAAGAGTAAGCCGAGGCTGATCCTGCCCTGATATGTTACCCTGCAACTCCACCGCCGTGGGTCTGCATGGACCAGGCTTTCTGTCCAGCGGCGAACCAAAAAGCAGCAGCCTTACCGTCAGGCCGCTGTCCTCTCTTGGTAGTTGAATCCTCTCATCGTGCTCCTGGTAGCGGTACTGAGAGCGCGTGACCGCCGTTCCTGGCTACGGTGAATACCACCTCTCGGTCGGCCATGGGACACTGGCAAGCTGCCTGAGTCCACAATCCTTCAATCTCTCCCGTGGACAACACCGGACTCAGGGCCACCACGGCTGGCCGACAAAGCGGGTGGGGCAGACGTCCGTCCCGGGAAATGTCCCAGGCGCTTCCCGGACGGAACCCTAAAGGACATGCACGCCTTTTCCAGGCGGGAGCCGCCAGGGTTATTCTCAGCTCCCCGGGCCAGAGGACGAGCATAGAAAGGAGAGAGGATGACTCCCCACTGTAGGATGTCCTGGCCTCTCTGGACTCGGGCTACGACCTGATGTTTGCGGAGGGGTTCAAAGGCAGCAGCGTGCCCAAGATATTGGTCCTTGGGACGGAATAAATCTGGCCGTTGCCGCAGAACCTTATCGCCGTGGTCAGCGAGGGGCAGATGGTGGAAGGGGTTCCCTGGTACAGTATCAGGGACATGAATGGGCTGGCCCAGCAGATTGAGGCCCAGATATTGAGATAGGGCCATAGATAAGCTGGCTGGGTAGGAAATGGCATGAGAACAGAGTACCTCAACAGGCACCGGTTAGGCCTTATCCTGATTCTGATAGGCCTGACAGCCTGGTTGCCCTATGGAGTGTTCAAGTACGGTTTGGACAGGGATGTGGCTGTGTATCCCTTCCTGGCCTGGCATCTGGCGGGCGGCATACCCGGTTTTCTGCTTCGGCGCGGTGACCTGCTCTGGCGGTGAATACCCCGCCGCAGGCCATCTGGGGAAGGCTAGCTGCTAGAGTCCTGTTTGCTTGGGGTTGCTCTGCTCAACCAGTCACGTGAGCCAGAGAACGGAAGAAATCGTAGCCCAGGGCGCACCCGTGGGCAGTGACAATAGCCATTACCGTCTTTCCTGCCCACGCCGCCGCAAGGAATTTCCATATGGGCATTCGGGTGGCGCCGGCGGCCAGGCCCACCATGTCGAAAAAAGGGTTGGGTATCGAGGCAAAGGCCATCACCACCAGCCACCCTCGCCGCCGCATCCAGGGCTGAACCCTGCGGTACACCCGGCTCTTGCTAGCGAGTTCGCTGCCGCTGAACCCTGCCAGATAGCCTGTGACCTCTCCCAACGCCATGCCAACACCCGCCACCAGTCCCACAAAAAGCGGTGTCAGCGCTATGCCGCCCGAGCAGACCGCTATTATGGACGGCACCGGCAGAATAACAGTCGCGTTGCCCAGAAGAGATACCAGGAAGAGGGCAGGGTAGCCCAGAGACTCCTTGGCTGAAAGCCGCAGTACGTTCAATAACAGGAACGCCACAGCTGTCACGGCAATCACAGCCACCAGGGCAACAAGGCGGAGATGCCTATCCGGGATTCGGCGCCACCACCGGCGGCGCGGGCTAACGGGGACTGGCTGGTCATACATCGGGCTTGTATGCATCCTTTACGCCCGCTACCTTGTCCAGGAAAGCAAAAACCAGGTCGTTGAAGGCATCAGGCTGCTCCATTTGCGGCCAGTGCCCGCAGTCAGGCAAGATGTTGAGCTGCACACCAGGGAACCGGCGGGCGAAGCGCAGAGCTTGCTTCACAGGGAGTATCCTGTCATCCTGTCCCCACACCACCAGCGTAGGCGCGGGTAGCGACGCGCCATCATGATGGAGCAGAAGCATGGAAGAACGCAACCCCATGAGACCTATGCCGCTTCTCAAGGCGCTACGCATGGCTCGGCTGGCCCCAGGAAGCTTGCGCAACCTGAACAACTCCTTCCGTACCTCTGGGGCCATCCGCTCAGGATGGCGGAACAGCCTGGGCGCAAACCGCCCGCCTGTGGTGACATCCATGCTGTCCAGCAGGCGGCCGATTCCAGGAAAGGCCGCCAAGCGCAGAGGCCACGCCACCTCTTTCCCCATCCCAGGGATATCCGATAGCACCAGCGCCTGCGCCCGCCCAGGATGACGCAAGGCCCAGACCAAAGCCAGGAATCCTCCCGTGGAGTTTCCAATCAGGATAGGACTGTCCAAGCGCAAGGCGTCAAGGAACTGGTGTAGAAAGCGCAGGCCGAACTCCGTGTCGTACCTGACTCCAGGCTTGGCAGAGTCACCGTGCCCAGGCATGTCCGGGGCAAATACAGCGTACCGCTGGGAAAGGGCATGGATGTTGTAGCGCCATGCCACCGACGAAGCGGCAAGTCCGTGCAACAGCACCACGGGAGGCCCGTGGCCCGCCGCCGTGTAGTGGACCTCGCCTATGCCTGCAAGGTGAATGGTATGGTCTGAACCTGGGAAGTTCAAGATCGCCCGCCGGGTAGGAAAGTATGCCAACATAGTATCACCCATGCCTGCACAGCACCCCCTGCCGAGGCAAGCTTCTAGCAGTGTGTTGAACAATCCTCTTCGACCATTCCCCTGCCCCCTTTCCTTCGCATTTTCCCAAAAGTCCCTGACCTCACCCTCCTTCGGCAGGCTCAGGACAGGCTCTACATCCCCCTCTCAGCGTCGGAGAGGGGGAGTTTTGAATCTGGGGGACACCCCCAGACCCCCGTCAGAGTCCCGACCTATCTGGACTCCGGACTCCCCTTTTTCAACAGCCCGCTAGGACTGGGCGATAGTCACCGAATTGCTCTATAATACCTGCACCCGCCTAACAACATACAAGGGAGATTTGTTTGGATAGACTATCCATGATTTCCTCAAATGACCTGCAGCAGGCCATGGCGAAGTTCGCCACCGGCGTAACTGTCATTGGTAGCCTGGAAACCAACGGCACCGTCCACGGCATGACAGCAAATGCCCTTACTTCCGTGAGCCTGGAGCCTCCCATGGTCCTGGTGTGCATAGCCCGGGACAACGTCTCTTATAGCAACATAGCCCAGCGGGGCCGCTTCGGCATAAGCGTCCTCAAGGCGCAACAAGAAGGCGCAGCTCAATACTATGGTCGCGATAGGTGGGAGAGGGTGGGCGACGTGGCCGTGGAGTGGCAGCTTAAGGAGGGTGGCTCTCCCCGAATCAAGGACTCTTTGATGTTCCTGGAGTGCCGCGTGGTGGCCCGCCACGACCATGGCGACCACGGTATCTTTGTGGCGGAGGTGGAGGAGACAGCCACAGAGCTTGGGCAGCCATTGATCTTCTACGACAGCCAGTTCCGGGACATGGGCAACGCCAAGTGAATGGAGCCGGTGCCTGCACCAGAAGCCTTTTGGCTTTGTTGACATCAACCCTTTGACTTTCCCTTGACGGCCATACTTTCCCCATATACATTTGTCGTCGCAATCCTACCAGAATCCACTCCAAGCTGTGAAGGGAGCAACATGACCAACAACGAGACACTCGCAATGCTCGAACGCGACGTGACCCAGTTCAACAAGTTCCGGCACGACAATCCGGCTGCTGTCCCAGACTTGAGCGGAGTTGATCTTTCGGGAGCCAACCTGGCCCAGGCAGACCTGAACCGGGCCAACCTGGCCGGGGCGAATCTGGGTAACGCAAATCTCGAGAAAGCTGACCTTCGTGGAGCCGACCTAACGTCGGCTACCCTTCACCGCGCGCGACTACAAGGCGTGGACTTGCAGGACGCAAAGGTTGGCGGGTTCGAGAGCGAGGGCCGCATCTGCATCCACTCGAGCTCATTCCAAGGCGTGAGGTGGGATAAAGCGCAGTTAGAGGAGATGCTGCGAATCATGAACCTGAATGAGCGGTGGCTCATCAAGTACGAGATTGCACCCAAATAGTAGCCTCCTACCGTTCGGCCACCAGGGTAACCCAATCACCGTCGGTACGCCTCTCCCGAATCAACATCACCCCTTGTAAGGCAGTTTCCGCCTCAACCTGCCTCTCGCTGATGATGCCAGATGCAATCACCAACCCACCCGGCACCAGGGCCTCCGCTATTGACTTTGCCGCCTCCGCGATGGCCCTGGCAGTGATGTTGGCAACAACCAGGTCCATGCTGCCCTGCAGAACATTTGGGTTTGGCAATGTCCCTGGAAGGAGCCTCACCTTGCGGGCGACGCGGTTGTGCCTGAAATTATCACCCGCAGCCTTGATGGCCGAAGGGTCCACGTCCAGGGCAAAGACGGTGGCAGCACCCAGTTTGGCGGCAGCGATGGCCAGGATGCCTGAACCTGTGCCCAGGTCGAGCACACGCATCCCTGGTTTCAGGCGCTGCTCAAGCTCTTCCAGGCACATGCGCGTGGTGGGATGGTGCCCTGTGCCAAAGGCCATCCCGGGGTCTAGCTCCACTACCACCTCTGCCGCAACGGGCGCGTACTCCTGCCACGTTGGCTTGATAACCAGGCGCTTCCCTATCCTCAACAGAGTGAAGTGGGCCTTCCAGGCGGCTTCCCACTCCCCTTCGTCCAGGATGCGCTCCTGGAGGCCACCCGTGGGCTGAAGTAGAGAGACCAGCCGTACACCCACATCTATCATGCCACGTCGATTAGCAGTGGTGGCGTCCACTGGAATATACGTTTTCACAATCACAGACGTTGGCGGACCCAGGTTAGCTGGATCGTTGTCAGGGTCCCAATCACCCTCCTCTTCCACGACCACACTACCTTCGCCGTAGCGCCGGAACAGCTCAGAGAGCGGCTCCACGTACTCCGGTGTAGTACGAATGCTCAGCTCCAACCACTTTGCCATCCTTGAAATCTCCTTAGCAGGGTGCCCGATAACCCTCACCCCATGTCTCCCCCTCTCCCGCCTGAGGCGGGAGAGGGGGAGAAGAACAAAGCTGAGGGACACCCTACCGATAGTGCCTAGCCAGTTCGGATGCATACCTTCTGCCCACACTCTCGGCATGCTCTTCCAACCAGTCGCCGAGGCGCATTTGACCCGTGGGAGGCGCTTGGGAAAGAAGAAGGCTCGCCGTCAGCCCCCGGACCTCGTCGCGTGTCACAATCACGTCCCTGACGCCGTAGCCCATCAGCTTGCCCAGGAGAAGCGCCAGCCCGGGTCGCAGATGGACGATCCTGGCCCTGCTTCGCGTCTTGCCGGCGATGAGTCGAACCAGATCCTCAAAGGTATACACCTCCGGGCCAACGGCGTCCAACACCATGTCTTCACGCTGTTGCCCGGCGTTTACGGCGATCTGAGCAAGGTCTTCCACATACACTGGCTGCAGGCGATACTCTCCTGAGCCGAACACGACGAACAGTGGAAACCGCCTGAGGAGCCATGCCATGTTATTGATTAGAATGTCCTCGTCTCCAAAGACCACCGTGGGCCTGACAATAGCATATGACAAACCGGAATCCATGATGGCCCGTTCCACAAGCCCCTTGCCTCTGAAGTAAGGAAGCGGAGAACTCTCCGAGGCGTTGGTGATACTCACATGCACGATTCTGCGGATACCCGCTTCCTGGGCGGCTTTGACGAGGGTCCTGGTATTTGCTACTGCGGTCTCGAAGGTGACTTGGCCATAGGGAAAGCGCACCCAGTAGGTGTTGTAAAGAGTCGTGGCGCCCCGCAAACTCTCCACCAGTTGCTCCGGCCTCTGGAAGTTCAGTGGCGCAATATCCACTTTCTGGTGGAAGAAGTCCCCATGGCCTGGGTGGTTGGTCAGTGTCCTGACGCGCTTACCTTGGGAAAGGAGCCTTAATGTGATGTACTTGCCAATGTAACCAAAAGCGCCCGTTATTACGTTCAGTTCGGCGGTCTCCATAGCTGACACCTTTAGGGCGAGACCTGCCCAGGGGCCGTGGGTACAAAGTGGCCCTGACCTACACCAAGGCCACGAACTTCAATGCGGCTAGGCCAGCAGTTCAGGGCTGGCCACCGCTACACGCCCCTTTGACACGTTCAAACCACCGTTTGTCTCCATCATCCCCGTCAACTGCTTCCAATCGTTTGGCAAGATCCTCCAACAGACGCCTTGCCTCAGGATCCAGGGATTGAGGCGTGACCACGCGAAGCGTCACAAGCAAGTCTCCCCGTCCCTTCGCCTGCAGGTGAGGCACACCTTCCCTCTTTATGCGTAGCAACGTGCCCGACTGCGCTCCTGCGGGGATTGTCAGGGACGCACGCCCCTGGAGCGTAGGAACCTCAACTGTATCCCCCAGGGCGGCCTGAGCAAAGTTGATTGGAAGCTCTAACAGCAGGTGCACCCCATCCCGGCGGAATAACCTGTGCTCCTTGACGTGAAGCACCAGATAAAGGTCGCCCGCGGGCGCACCGGGACTGCCGGCGTCGCCTTCACCCTCCAGGCGCATGCGCATGCCATCCTCCACCCCAGCGGGAACAGTGACCGGTATCTTGCGAGTGCGCCGCTCATGGCCACTTCCCCGGCAGCGAGTACATGGTTGAGCGGCCACGCGGCCTTCTCCGGCACATGTAGGGCAAGCTGCTATCTGGACAAATTGACCAAACAGGCTCTGCTGGGAGCGGCGTACCTCACCCCTACCGTGACAGGTAGTGCACTCTTTGAC
Organism: Dehalococcoidia bacterium; assembly: GCA_009692985.1. Lineage (GTDB taxonomy): Bacteria > Chloroflexota > Dehalococcoidia > Lucifugimonadales > SHYF01 > SHYF01. The sequence continues at coordinate 10,626 of SHYF01000005.1, read as the reverse complement.
AGCGGTCCCAGGTTCGGCCCGGTTCCCTTTGCAGCGCTCACAAATCTCCACGCGGGAGATCCCCACATCCTGCCGTGTTCCCAGGGCGGCCTCTTCGAATGCGATAGTCATGCTAGCTTCCAGGTCTCGGCCTGGCCTGGGTTCTGACCTGCCCCGCCTTTCGAAGCCACCAAAGAAGGCGTCAAAGATGTTACCAAAACCACCAAAGGCATCAGCGCCCTCGAAGCCCCTGGGTCCCCCATTCGCACTGACCCCGACGTGGCCAAACCGGTTGTAGGCAGCCCGCTTCTCCGCGTCGCTCAAAACTTGATAGGCCTCGTTGATCTCCTTGAACCTATCCTCCGCGTCCGCATTCTTGTTCCTGTCAGGGTGGTACTCCAAGGCCAGGCGTCGAAAAGCCCGCCTCACCTCCTCCTCCGAGGCGCCGCGGGGAATGCTTAGTATCTCGTAGTAGTCGCGTTTGTTGGTCATGACATATGGGCCTTCATTCAGGCCACGTTATTATATTCTCATAGATACGTTGGCAACAACAAGAAACGGTTAAGAGCATATCTGCTAAGGCAATGGGAAGCAGCGTAAACCTGGCTACGCCAGAGGCCCCAGCCTTCAGGGTATCCTTTCTACCAGCACCCGTTCAGCTAGCGGCCCTGCCCCGTACCATCTCCAGCATCTCACTCATGACCGAAGCCAGGTATCTGACGCTGGATATAGCGTTGGCATACTCCATCCTGGTGGGACCCACAATGCCCACAACTCCCGATGCCGCGGAAGGCAGACCATACTGGGCGAATATGATGCTGAAGGAATGCAGATTCTCCGGTCTGTTTTCCTTGCCTATAGCTACTCGGACTCCCTCGGCATCCGTCGCCTCACTCAGCAAGGCCCGCATGGTCTGCCTATCTTCCAGGACCTCGGTCACCTCTCTGGCCCGCGAACCTGGAGCAAGCTCAGGATAGCGGAACAGAAGCCTCAGCCCATCAACATAGTAGTCAGGGATTTTTTCATCCTGCTCCTCTTTGAGCATTTCCAAAGCTACCCCAGTCACATCCCTTTCCAGAGAAGTGAGATCCACATTTCTTGCGCGTATCTCTGAGCGACTAAGGTTTGAGAAAACGGAATTCAATCTGTTGGATATCTGAGCCAGCTGGTCCTGCGTGGCCGGTTCTTTCAGAGGCACCATTTGTTGCCTGACCCGTGACTCTTGGAGCACCATGACAAGCAACGCCAGGAACTCCTGCACCTGTATGAGTTCCAAATGCTTCCACCGCGCCTCCGGGGCTCTGGGCAACGTGCATATCGCCATGGTATGCACCAACCCTGCCAAAAGCTGGGACGCTGTCTGGCTCCACGCCTCCATATCCATGTGCGCGTGGTGAAGCTGGAGCCGTATGAATCTTTTAACCTGGGGCGACGGCTCAGGGATCTCCCCCAAAAACTCTACGTAAGCCCTATACCCTTTGTCCGAAGGAACTCCTCCCGCAGAATGGTGAGGGCGCACCACATATCCACCCACTTCGAGCTCCGCGATGTCATTCCGCACCGTGGCGGCGCTTACCGACTCCGGCAACCTATTAGCAACGCTTTGAGAAGATACAGGCAGCGACGTCTCCACATGTTCATCAACGATCGCTTTCAGAATCTTCTGTTTCCGTAGGGTGACCACGCTCCTTACCTCCCGCGCGTTAGCACTGTCGCCCTGGGACTCCCAATCTACATTCGAATCTAACAGCCTGAGAAGGCGGTGTCAAGTGCGGATCAATCAACATTCCGTTGCCTGTAGCCCAGCCACACCATAGGTTGCCTTATCCATCGGGAATAGACGCCTTACCCGCGCATATAGAGGTCATTATCCCCTGGCATCTCTAGGCCTGACTTAGCTTTGGGTTCCTCTTTCACTCCAAGTCCCAATGAACCAGGACGAGGGGTCCAAGGCCCGCCGAACGGGCAAAGGAAACTTCGCAGCCATAATGCGCCTCACAAATACGCTTGGAACGCCTTAGATTCTTCGGTCGCCCCGACACGTCGGGACTTCCTCAGAATGACCAGGTTGAGACGCTTGTCATGGCGGCAGCGCCAGCCAAAAAGAAGGAGGGCTCTTTGCAGAGCCCTCCTTGAATCCGCATACTTTCGTACCTTTGGTGTTACGGTACCAGTATTCCGTCCTCAGACACGTACACCCAGTAGCCCCGACCTATTTCTAGGTTGGCGAAGCTCTTCGGTGCCAGCTTCGTCCAGGCACCAGCAATTGGGTTGTAGGTATACGCCGTTGTCCACTTGATGGTGCTCAGATAGGGATCCGCTACGACGCAGTGTGCAAGCTCTCCCACTGCAAGAGCGGTTGCGCACGTATTACCGACCGCCAGCGGCGTCGCCCCCTCCACACTGACCACAGACAGCAGGTTCCACCCCTTCGTCACAGCTATGACACTCGGCGCAGCGTCAAATCCCAGCTTAGCAATTTCCACTTTCAGTGTCGCAAACCCCGAGCTCTTCACGAAGTAGGCATGCTGCCCGTCAATCTTGGTCAGGCTTCCGGCCAGCTTTCCATCCAAACCGCGACCTGCGGTCTGGAACGTGCCGGTCTTGCCATCGTAGGTGGCCACGCCGATGACAGACGGGTCAGAGAAGACCACGTTGATATCACCGTTCACGGGATTGCCACCGAAGGAGATCAGGTTCTGGCCGGGTTGCAACTGGGTCTCGGGCAGCTTCACCGCAATGGTGTTGAATGTCTTCCCAACGTCGCTTACCGAGTTGCCCGCCGCATCCGTGGCGCTAATGATGACCTTGTATGTCTTCCCCACAGTCAGACCGGTGGCCTGGTAAAGCCAGGTCTTCTTGTCCGTGGACTGCGTGCCCGCAGCCAGCACGTCCACCTCAGCAGCAGACACCCCGAAGGCCGCCCTGCTAACAGTCACCGCCTCCCTGAAGTTGACGCTAACCAGCGGCGACGTACCTTGCACGTCTTTCACAGCAGCCGTGAAGTCAATGGTGCCCACTGTGAATGCCCAGTCTGCCGGCGAAACGTTGATTATTGTGTCCTGGGTGAATAGGGATGCCGCCGGATCCGTTGGGTCTGACTTTCCACCCGTGCCGGTGTTGTCAGCCTGGTCCTTGCCAGATATCTGCACAGAATACTTGCCATCCTTACCTGCATTTGTAGACGTAAGGAAGGTAGCCTTCCAAATATTAGTACCCGTCACCTCGATTGTGTTGAAATCCTTGACGCCAGCGCCGAGCGCAGCGGCGTCAGCACCAGGGTAGGCCTTTACCGTAAAGGCCGAACCCACTGTCTCAGTGGAGGTGATGGTAACCACTAACGTTTCCTTGACTAGAGTCTTGTCCAAGGTGAATGTGAAGCTAGGTGCAATACCATCCTTCGCATCCACCGTTGCAGTAGCGCCCCCAGCGCCCAGCACGTTCCCAGCCAGATCAGCCACGGACTGGCCGGATGCTATAGCTACCGTCGGCTTGGCATCGCGGCTCATGGCAGTGCCAAGGGTCAGATACACACGATTCCTACCCAGGATTGCAGTGCTTGGAGAGTTGGTGAAGGTATAAATGGCCGCCGCCGTTACCGAGTTGCCTGTCACCGTAAAGTCCGAAGCTTGGACGCTATTGGCATCCAAATCAGCGTCGAACACTAAGACCAAGCTCGTCGTCTTGTTCTTCCCCTCCGTCGGATCGCTCAGGCTCAAGTCCCAGAACTTGCCCGTCGTAGTGCTGGTAACCAGAGCCACGGCGGCGTGGGTTACTGCCGCAACAGTCGCTATAGCAGGGGCGGTCTTGTCTATCGTCAACGTCATATCCTGATCGCCCGCCGTAGCGGCATCCGAGTCACTGCGCCCGAGGTTGCCTGCCACGTCATAGGCTTGCACATACCAGGTATGCACGGCCTCCAGCGGAGTAGCATATGTGTAAGAATAAGTCACCGACTGGTCACCCGACTTACCCGACACTGTCGTAGGCGCCACCGCAACTGTATTGATAAACAGTTGTACGGTGCCGATATCCACACCTGAGCCACCTGTATCCGTGACCGTGCCAGAGAACCCAACCTGCGTGGCCACTGTCGTGTACAGATTAGCTGGAACCAGGCTGGAGGCCGATGTCTTCAGCGTCTCAACCTTGGATGCAACGCTCGTAATCTTCAAGGAAGTGCCCGATGAAGGAGTGGTGTCTGTATACTCAGCCGTGATGCTGTCCGCGTTAGCCGTCTTCAGCGTCTTGTTGGCAGAGCTGGACGCGGCCTCAACCAGCGTTACAGTCGCCGTGAATATGCCAGTATCGACACCAGTTTCGGTAGCGACTAGACTCCCTATTCCAGTAGCAGCTGTGACGTATGTGGTAGTGTCCAAGCCGCTCTTGACCGCAACCAGAACAGTGTCTATCGAGATCTTGTTGTAGCAGACCGGCTGCGCACCACCTGCTATCCCCACGCCTGCCTGAACGATCACATTACCCGCGCTACCATCGCCAAACACGCTGACGTTCAGGTTGGCGTCCACAGTCCCGCTTGGGCAGGTCTGACCCGCCACGAGAATCTTGGGCGAACTGACCCGTTGGCCCGCAGCAACAGTCAAAGCAACCATTTGTGTACGTAACCCGGCAGACACCGCGAGTACTTTCGACTCGCTGGCGGCCGTAGCCACGTTGGCATCGGCGTCAGTCACTGTAACAGTTAAGCTTTTACCGCCGTCTGCGGTGGAATACCACGCCTTGTTCAGCGTGACGGTGCCATTGACGCTCGCCCCAGAAGGAGCAGCCATGGCTGTTATTGCCCCCACCATAGCCAATAAAAGAACCGTTATACCGAATAAACCAAAAAGACCGATACGCTTGTTCACTTCCTACCCCCTGTTTGCTCATTTGCCGACACACTTGGCCGGCTAATTGACGATGACAAAACACGTCCCGAACTTAGCCCGTTTGGGGAGGCTCGAGACGGGTCCGCCCGAGGCGGCACAAGGAAAATAGCAGATAAGTCCATGTCACTCCTTCACTCTGTCTGTCAGACGACTGATTTTATACGCGATAGCTGTTTACTTGTCAACCCCCGCCACTGCATCTTGCCAAGTCCGTTTAGATGCGATATACCCGCGCTCGCCGCAAACACTCTATCAAACCCACGAACGGGCTCCCTGCCGCCAGGCCTGGAGCCCCCCGGTATCACATGTACCTCTTGAGATGGCTACTGACGGACTATAAGGTAACAACCAGGCGTTGTCAAGCACTTTGGTGACGATTTCCAAACTATGTCCATCCTTTCTCAGAATTCCTGACTGCTGAGACGGCATCCCCGGCCCGCTCTCCCAGGCGCAAGAAACCACAGCAAATACTATAACGTCTCAGGCAGGTCAACTGTCAGGCGGCTGTTTTTGACGTCCACGCCCGCCACCACACCCGCCAGTGCAGGAATAAGCGTTTCACCACGGTCGCCACTCACAACGAACACGTCGTTGGCGCCCGTGACCAGGATCTCGGTGACACTACCAAGGTCTTCCCCGTCCTTAGTAAACACCCGCATACCAAGCACCTCATAATGGTAGTAGGTATCTTCTGGCAACTTCGGAACATCGGATTCCGGGACACAGATTATTTTGCCTCGAAGTGATTCAGCAGCAGCGCGACTGTCCACACCATCGAACCTTACCACCAGTGCACGAGGAGTAGCGCGACAACTGAGGACTTGAAAAGGAGAACCATCTATGTAGACGACGGCGCTGGGGGAATAGCGGTGGGACACGCCGGAGTGGACCTCTATTTTGACTTCGCCGCGGACGCCTATTGGCGCTAGTACCTTGCCCACTAACACCCATCCATCAACCAAGCTCTGATCGCCAACGCCAATCCGAGTGGTTATCATGACAAAAGAGGTTTGCGGATCAGACGATTTCCAGCATGACACGGGTGCCCTGCTTAACTGCGGCCACCCGCAGGAGCACGCGCATGGCCTGGGCGACCCTGCCCTCTTTGCCTATGACCTTACCCTTATCCTCCGCCGCTACCTCCAGACGCAGGATCACACGTCCATCTTCCACAATCTCGGTCACCTTGACCTCTTCAGGCTTGCTGGCAAGAGACTTAGCGATGTACTCGACCAGTTCACGCATTACGGCCTAGTCCTTGCTGGGAATACCTATCTTTTTAAGGATAGCCTGGACCGGTTCCGATGGTTGAGCACCCTTGCTAAGCCAATCCCGCACCTTTGCGTCATCCAGCAGAATTGCCGGTGGGTCGGTCATAGGATTGTACAGGCCCACTTGGTCCACGAAGGAGCCGTTCCTGGGAGACCGCGAATCGGCGACCACTATCCGGTAGGACGGGTGCTTCTTAGCGCCAACCCTTCGTAATCTTATGCGCAACATAAAACTCTCCGCCACACCTAGTAAAAGAACGCGCTAGGATTGTAGCCCTCGGTCTGTACATTGTCAATTGCTTGTACTCGTCCGGATGACGGTTGTCTGCGTAACAAGTCGACACCTTACTCCGCTCATATGGTTCGATCCTTCGACTAGCTCAGGATAAACTAAGCTCGCCACGAGCGGGCACTTCCTACCCCCCGACTTAGGTCTGGGGGTTGGATACATAACCGCCTAAGAACCTAAACGGCAAACCGGCGGAACACCAGGCAGGCGTTCTGCCCCCCAAATCCGAAGCTGTTGGAAAGGACAGTGTTGACCTCTTGTTTTCTGGCTTGATTTGGCACGTAGTCCAGATCGCATTCGGGGTCCGGAGACTCGTAGTTAATGGTGGGGTGAATCACGCCGTCCTGTATGGTCTTGATGCAGGCAACTGCCTCCAGGCCTCCCGCTCCGCCCAAAGCGTGGCCAATCATTGACTTGGTAGAGCTGATGGGAACCGTATAGGCAACTTTGCCGAATGCCCGTTTGATGGCCCGGGTCTCGGAAACATCGTTCAACTGTGTGGATGTGCCGTGGGCGTTGATATAGTCCACCTCCGAGGGTGTTACCCCAGCATCCTCCAAAGCCCAAAGGATAGCCTGCGCCGCACCAGAGCCGTCCTCATCCGGCTGAACTGGATGGTAGGCATCAGAGGATACGCCGTAGCCAGCCACCTCCGCCAGGATGGTGGCCCCCCTTTCCGTGGCGTGCTCCAGGCTTTCCAGGACCAGGATGGCAGCCCCCTCGGCAGGGACAAACCCGTCCCGCTGTGCGTCAAATGGCCTGCTAGCTTTTTCAGGCTCCTCGTTGCGGCTGCTGAGGGCTCGCATCACACTGAATCCCGCCAGCCCTAGCTGGCTGATGCCTGCCTCTGTGCCTCCGGCAAGCATGACGTCAGCGGAGCCCCGGCGGATCACCTCTGCCGCTTCTCCAATGGCCTGGGTAGAGGCGGCACAGGCTGTGACTATTGTAGCGCTGTAGCCCTTTGTGCCGAATATCCGGCTCACGGTGCCCGCCGCCATGTTGGGTATGATCATTGGGAAAAAGAAGGGGGTGATACGCATGCCGCCCTTCTCTACCAGGGTGCGTACCGCTTCCTCAATGGTCGGGAAGCCTCCGTTGCCGTTCCCCAGCAGAACACCCACCCTCTCCCTACGTTCGCTGTCCATGCTCAGCCTGGCATCCTCCAGAGCCATGTGGGCCGCGGCCACGGCCAGTTGGGTGAAGCGGGCCATCCGCCGCGCCTCTTTGGCCGGGATGAACCGCTCCGGGTCGAAGCCGCGTACCTCCCCGGCTATGCGGCACGGATAGCCTGTGGGGTCACACAATGTCATAGGGCCAATTCCAGAGCAACCGGCTACCAGCTTCGTCCAGAACTCATCAGCGGAAAGGCCCAGAGGCGTCACCGCCCCCAGCCCGGTCACCACCACGCGTCTTCGGTGGCTTGGCAATGTCATTCTGATGCTCCTATGGTCCCTGTACCTGAGGCTGCAAGCTGGGATATAGCTCCGGCGGGACTCCGAGAATCGCTTCACGCGCCTCGGCTGCAACGAAGAGTGAACCTGTGGCTACAACTAGGTCACTGGCCTTGGTCCGGCTTAGCGCGTAGTCAAGCGCAGCCTTCACACCATCCACCGGCACAGCCTCGACTCCAGCAGTACAAAACCCATCAGCCAGCAGGTCGGGCGGCACCGCCCTGGGATGGCGGGACCGTGTGGCCACAACCAGATGGGCACCTGGAGCCAGCTCCTGAATGATGCCATGCGCATTCTTGTCGGCAGAGAGGCCAACCACATAGATCAGCCGCTCAAAGGAGAAGTATTGGCGCAACGCCTCGCGGAGCTTGCCCGCCGAGTACGGGTTATGGGCGCCATCTGCCACAACCAGCGGTTTGCGGGAAAGGACCTCCAGCCGCGCTGGCCACCACACTGACCGGAAACCCTGGCTCATAGCTTTGTCAGATATGGGGAAGCCCAGGCCATCCAGAACGTGAAGGGCAGCCACCGATGTGGCGGCATTCTCCAACTGGTGTTCTCCCAGCAATGGTGTCCATAGACGGACCTCCCCCCAAGGAGCCGCCACTGTGAAACTCTGGCCACCCAGGTCGTGTGCCTGCATTGCCCATGTATATCCCTGTTCCACAGATACCAGGTCTACACTCTGGGCGCGGCAGGCATCTTTCAGCACCGCCATTACGCCTGGCGTCTGAGGGCTGGTCACAGCCACCGATCCCGGCTTTATGATGCCGGATTTGTCCCTGGCAATCTGCTCCACAGTGTCTCCCAGGATCTGGGTGTGGTCAAGGCTGATGGATGTGATGACGCAAACGCGGGGTTGCACCAGGTTGGTGGAGTCCAGCCGCCCACCCAGCCCCACCTCGATGACCTGAAAGCCAACCCGCTGCCTGGCAAAGTGCAGGAATGCCATAGCGGTAAGCATCTCGAAGGTGGTGACCTCTCCCAATGCCCCCTGGGAGTTCATGGACTCCACCTCTGGCCAGATTGCATCCACCAGCGAGGCGAACTCCTCTTCAGAGACAGGCTGGCCGCCCAACTGGATGCGCTCACGGAACGTGTGCAGATGGGGAGAGGTGAAAAGGCCAGCATTGTAGCCCTGGGCGTTGAGGACGGATGCTATGGTGGCCGCGGTGCTACCTTTGCCCTTGGTCCCAGTGATATGCACTGTGGGAGTACGCAGATGCGGGTTGTCCAGACGCTCCAGCAACAGACGCACACGGCCCAGGTCGTAGCGGCTGGCATGGTGGGTCTGCCCGATCATGCGCTCCATGTCGGTCAGGCTAAGGAGTTTGGCTAAGGCTTCCTGGTAGTCCATGGTCAATGATCAGGAAATGGTCGCTTACTTAGTCGTACGGCTCAACGGCTCAATGGTCCCTTATTCGCCGGGGCATGAATCCAATGACTATCCTCACGGCGTCCCAGAAAGAGACACCATGCACATAATCAATGTTACCCTCTAGAGGGCGGGGCGTAAACCCAAAGACCCGCTCGACCGTGTCCAACTGGGCTATGTTGTCAAAGGCCAGCATACTCAGCTGGTGGGTTGTAGCGGGTGGATGAGGCATTGTCTTTTCCATGACCCAGACCAGACGGCGCATAACTGGCATGGGAACGTGGACGCTTCGCCGCCATCCCCCGTATGTTCGGGCAATGACTCCCATTATCTGTTCATAGGTCAAATAGGCTGGGCCACCTATCTCAATGGTCTGGCCCCGGAGATCATCCAGCTCCAACGCCCGGACCAGGCACCTGGCCATGTCCTGGACATGCATGGGCTGGAACCTGGTCTTGCCATCGCCAGCTACAGGAACCAGCGGCGACACCCTGACCACACCTGCCAGGGTATTTATGAACTCGTCCCCCTGCCCAAAGAGAATGGAGCCTCTTATGAGGGTGCATGGGATGCCGCTCTGGATGACGGCCTGCTCGCCCCTTGCCTTGGACTGAAGGTATGGAAACTTCGGATCGTCTTTGGAGCCTATCGCGCTGAGGTGCACAAAGCAGCGTACACCAGCCTGGCGCGCCGCCGCCACAACGTACGCTGTTCCCTGGTGGTTCACCTTGTCAAAGGTGAGGTCGCCTCGCTCACGGATGATGGCCACCAGATGTATGACAGCATCCACGCCCTCCAAAGCCGCCTGCCAGGAACCTGGCTCTGTAACGTCGGCATAGCAGACCTCTATCCCTTCCACAGCCACCACTGGCTCGTGGCCATTCCTGTGTGCCACGGCCCGGACCTGCGCTCCTTGTTCCACCAGAGCCTGCACCACGTGACGCCCTACGAATCCGGTAGCGCCAGTGACCAGCACTCGCCACGCAGACCGCTCCGTGCTAAGTGGCTCACCAATGTCGTGACGCATCTATCTATGGGCAGCGTAACAAAGGCGCTGTCTGCGACATTCCATTTGCTTGGTATGGTGAAGGGCAAGCGAGAGCGCGCAGGTATGTTCCCGCTACTAGGACATGGCAACGCAGGTGATGGTTTTCTGCACTCCAGGCAAAGAATGTACCTTCTCAGCTATCCAGGCGACTAGAGCTTCCAGGTCCACGACCCCAACTATGGCGACAATGTCGTGCGGGCCTGTGACGCGATGGGCTGACCGTACCTCTGGGGTAGCCTTCAACAGGCCAACCGCTTTGGGCCTAGCGCTCGTAGCCGTTTCAATCAGAACGAATGCTTCTAGCATTGCCATCCTCACACTAAG
>SHYF01000004.1 GCA_009692985.1 Dehalococcoidia bacterium | reverse complement strand
GGGAATACATCTTGTGCTGGATGTACCGATCATTGCTTTCATGATTTTGAGTGCGCATAAGATTCAATCCAAATAGAATCTCCGCCGCACCTAAGTTTTCGCATGGATCCATCTAGATGAAGATGCAAAGCAGATCCAAGTTATCGGTGGGGCGACCTTTCCCATCAACCCGAACAAGGTCATGTCCAAGCCGACCATTATCTACGGGACAAACGGCGGCAAAACGCCCACCACAGTGGTGGAAAAGGTCGGTCCAACTTCAACCCTTCTTATCCATCCGATCGCGGAATTTGCCGACCCTAGTGGACGAGATGCCGCCCCCGGGGAGATCTATTACAGCGACAACAAAGTTTCGGACGGGGGAGACGGCACAGTGCCGCTCATTTCGGCCAAAGGCCAGTTTAAAGGCGAGTTTATCGATGACTCACGGGTCATCCTCCGGGCCTTCACCATGGGCGAAAACACGGCGGGTAAGGTCGGCCACACGGAGTTACCGTACAACGTCGAGGTGCAGCAGCTGATCTTCGAAACGCTCGGGGTGCCGTTCGATCCCCGCGAGATGTCCGCCGGTGGCGACATCTCTACCGACCTGGCTGGCTATGGGTTTGTGGTCATAGGGTGCGCTGCTGGATGTTCGAACCTCGGCCTCTATCCTGTAGCGGGCTTCCTGGTAGATGCGCAGGGCCGGCGCCTCGGCTTCAGCGCGGCCACCGGGCCGGTCACGGAAATCCCGGACAGCATCTGGTTCGGCAACTCGGATGAAATGGGCTGGGTTTTCGGACCGGTGGTGGAGCCCCTGACCCTCGCGCTGACCGGGCTCGGCGAAAGCTACTACGTGACCGCAAGCGTGTTCAGCAAGACGGGGAGCATCGGGCTGGTTGACAAGGGCGTTCTGGGGCTTGGGGAGCAGCGCGTGCTGACCATCCCCACCGCCGCGCCTACGCCCGGCGTCTCCGGCCTCGGCCTGGTCATCATGGCTGGCCTGCTCCTGGCCGCTTCCTTCTGGGCCATCCGTCGGCGCAGGAAGATTCTACCTTTCACCCTGGCGTTTAGGCCACCTGGTTGCCCCACCATCCTCCCCTTGCCCAATCATTGTTCCATACCCTATTCTCATATCCCCACAACGTACCCAACCAGGCAAAAGTTACGAAACTCGGTTTTGTTTCTCAGAAAAACTTCTCTTGGCCAGATATATCCCAGCTTGAACAATAAGACATAACGTCTGAAACAAATCGCCCATATTGTTATCGGCCACCCCATCATCGGGGAGTGCAGAGGGGGCCTTGTCCCCTCTGCCAGGGTAACAGGGGTGTCCCCTGAATCCCTTTTTCTTCCCCCCTCTCCTGTAGGAGAGGGGGACACAGGGGGTGAGGTTACCTCGCCCCCTTCGGGCTACGCGTCGAAGTACAGATGAAACTCGTACGGGTGTGGCCGGAGCCTAACGGGGTCAAGCTCGCGCTCCCGCTTGAACTTGATCCAGGTATCTATGACATCCTGGGTGAACACGTCTCCCCGCAGAAGAAATGCGTGGTCCGCCTCCAGCGCATCCAGGACCTCCCCCAAGCTTCCTGGGACCTGCTTGATCTTGGCAGCCTCTTCCGGCGGCAGATCGTACAGGTCCACGTCATAAGGCTCGCCTGGGTCTATCTTGTTGATGATGCCGTCCAGCCCCGCCATGAGCATGGCGGAGAAGGCCAGGTACGGATTGCACGTGGGGTCCGGGCACCGGAACTCCACACGCTTTGAAACTTCCGAGTTGTAGTACATGGGGATGCGCGCCGCCGCGCTCCTGTTGCGCTGGGAGTAGACCAGGTTCACTGGAGCTTCATACCCTGGCACAAGGCGACGATAGGAGTTGGTGGTAGGCGCCACCAGGGCCAGCAACGCAGGGGCGTGCTTGAGCAGCCCGCCTATGTAGTGAAGGCCTGTTTGGGAGAAGCCGGCGTACCCCTTCGGGTCGGAGAAGAGGTTCTTGCCTGCCTTCCACAGGCTCTGGTGGACGTGCATGCCAGAGCCGTTGTCACCAAACAGCGGCTTCGGCATAAACGTGGCAACTTTGCCATGGGCGCGGGCCACATTCTTGACAACATACTTATAAGCCATCACGTGGTCGCCCTGGGTCTTTAGTGTATTGTAGCGAAGGCCCAGCTCTGCCTGCCCTGCCGTTGCCACCTCGTGGTGGTGTTTCTCCATGTAGGCGCCAAAGGTGGCTATCTTCAGGATCATCTCCGAGCGTATGTCTGTCTGCGTGTCCAGAGGAGGCACCGGGAAGTACCCCTCCTTATGCCGGGGCTTGAATGCCAGATTAAGGCCTTTGCCATCAAGGCTCTTTTCGTTACCGGAGTTCCAAACGCCCTCCTCGGATTCGATGAAGTAGTAGCTGCTGTTCGTGGTCTGGTCAAAACGTGCGGAGTCGAAGATAAAGAACTCCAACTCCGGCCCCCAGTAGCTAGTGTCAGCTATGCCCGATTTCTTCAAATACGCCTCAGCTTTGCGGGCTATGTACCTAGGATCGCGGGAGTAGTCGCCCTTATCTGGGTCCCTAATGTCGCAGACCAGGCTCAGGGTTGGAATGGAAAAGACGGGGTCCACCGCCGCCGTAGCAGGGTCTGGCACCACCAACATGTCGCTTTCCTGGATGTGCTGGAAGCCGCGTATCGAGGAGCCATCGAAGCCGGAACCATCTTTGAAAAGCGCCTCGTTAAACTCCCCCATAGGTATGGAGAAGTGCTGCCAGGTGCCCAGCAGGTCAACGAATTTCAGGTCTACGATCTGAATCCCGTTGGCCCTGCACCATTCTATCAGCTTAGCCGGATCCGACCCCTGGGGTGCTGGGCTTGCCAACTCTAGGCCTGCCATCTTATGTATCCCTCCCTGTACGATGTCGTTTTGGTTTTGAAGGCGGAGGTGAGTGTAGTACAAACTCACCCCTGTGTCACCATCTCAAATGGGGCTTCTCAGTCGTCTGTCGAAGCGCAAGAAGAGAGGGCCCCGCCCAGGGCAGGAGCCCTCTGGCTACCATTGCCAACCACCAGGAACTACCCAGCCCCCAACAGGCCGATTCCCTGGCGGGAACCGTACCGACATCCCACGTGGTGTGGAGTCTTGCCCCAGTTGTACTACTCTCCAGCCGGGACGCGGGTGGGAAGTATGACCCACGCTGCTAGCCCAATGACGAACCCAATGAACCCAGCCGCAGTTGTAATATCCATCGCTTCCTCCCTGACTTATGTAGTGGACGTCTTCCCGGCCAACGAACTCAGCCTAGAGAGAATCCGTTACCTGGATATTACGAAAATGTTAACTATTTGTTACGTTTCGTCCTGGGATCAGAGCGCGCTATCCCCCGACTCTCCGGTGCGGACCCGTATGGCGTTGGCTACCGGGATTATGAATATCTTGCCGTCGCCTATCTCTCCTGTGCGGGAACGGGAGATAATGATGTCCACAACCTAATGATGTCCACAACCTTCTGAGTGTCGGCATTACTCACCACCACCTCTAGCTTGACCTTGGGCAACATGTCCACCACGTAGGTCGCTTCGCCGCGCCCCACATAAGTGAGGCCGCGCTGGGCGCCCCGCCCCGTGACGTTGCTTATGTTGAGCCCAGGGAAGCCCTCTTCAGCCAGAGCCGATATCACTGTGCTTAGTTTCTCAGGTCGGATTATTGCCTCAACCTTGTTCACCTGTTCCTCCTCGTGATTACTCCCAAACGATGCTACGGGGTGTAGGCCGTTTCGCCGTGTTGGCTACCATCTATCCCAACAACCTCTTGCTGCTCTGAAACACGCAGCCCCATTGTCTTGTCCAACACCTTCAGCAGAATGAATGTTATTCCGAAGGCCCAGACCCAGCTAGCTAACACGGCCACAATCTGGTTTACCAGCTGGCCTGGGTTACCGTAGAACAGGCCATTGACACCACCCACGGCGGCTGACGCGAACAGGCCCGTGGCCAGGGCGCCCCAGGTTCCGCCTATGCCATGCACTCCCCAAACGTCCAGCGTATCGTCAACTTTTATCTTCCTGCGAAGGCAGGTGGCCAGATAGCAGAACACGCCAGCCCCTATGCCGATGAGAATGGCTGGCATGGGACCCACCCAACCAGCGGCGGGGGTGATGGCCACCAGCCCGGCCACTGCGCCAGAGGCCGCCCCAACCAGGCTGGGCGCACCTCCGCGCCACCAGCTCATTGTCATCCATGCAAGTGCGGCGGCAGCAGCGGCGGTATTGGTGGTGACGAAGGCGTTGGCAGCCGCACCGTTGGCAGCCAGGGCGCTGCCCGCATTGAATCCAAACCAACCGAACCAAAGAAGGCCCACACCCAGCACCACAAATGGGATGTTGTGCGGCACATCGGGCTCTTGCCCGAAGCTCCGCCGCTTGCCTAACACCAGGGCCGCGGCCAGGGCGCTGACGCCGGAGCTAATGTGCACCACCGTGCCGCCAGCGTAGTCCAGTGCCTTGTTAGCGTAGCCTGCGGGCACTTCGCCCTCGAATCCCAGACCTATGACGTTCAGGTTGCCCAGCCAGCCGCCGATTCCCCATACCCAGTGAGCTATGGGCGCGTACACCAGGGTTGCCCACAGGACAACGAACACCAGGAACGTCTTGAACTTGAGCCGTCCCACCAGCGCCCCTGTGACCAGGGCAGGGGTGATGATTGCGAACATCATCTGGAAGGACATGAATGTCAGATGAGGTATGGTGCCAGCGTAGTCGGCGTTGGGGTCCACTCCCACATCTTTCAGGCCGAACCAGCTGAAGTTGCCAATAATGTGGCCTGCGTCCGGCCCGAAGGCCAGGCTGTATTCCCACAAGACCCAGACCACGCTGATGAGCGCCATTATTATGAAGCTGTGCATGATTGTGGCTACCACGTTGGTGCGTCCCGCAAGCCCGGCGTAGAAAAAGGCCAGGCCAGGGGTCATCAGCAGTACCATCGCCGACGAAGTCAGTATCCAGGCATTATCCCCGGTGTTGATCTCAGGCACCCGTCACCTCCTCGGTATTTTCCGTTCGCGCTCGAATCGTATTACAGGCAAAGACATACTCCTTCCGCAATTGCTGGAGGGGTATGTCTTCAAGCTCAGTTGATTGCTATGACTCCTGCCGCTCCTTCATGATCTTGATAGGCAATATCACCCAGAGGGTGAATAGTCCCGCGAAGGCAATCCCACTTAGAAGCGCTTCCATCTATAGCCACCTCGCTAGAATTCGTTTGTGATTACAGTTACCTAGAATGACGGTAAAGTGTTACGCCCGTATTTCTCATCTGTTAACTATTTGTTACAGGCTGATGCCTATGCCACTACAGTGAACTGCCTCGACCAGGGGTAGGAGAGGCCCATTCTTGGTAGGCCTCAATCGCATGTTCCGGCGCATGCTCCGGCATGTCCAGCCCTTCCATCGGTGCGGAGCCTGGCCGGGCTATGCCTACCGGGCTGGCGCATCCTGGTTGCGGAACCGATACCCCACGTTCCACACAGTCTCGATGTAGGTTTCGCCCATGTCTTCTATCTTGCTGCGGAGGCGCCGTACGTGGACGTCCACGGTGCGGGTTCCGCCAAAGTAGTCGTATTCCCATATCTGGGTTAGCAGTTGCTCACGGGTAAATACACGCCCAGGGTTAGAGGCCAGGGCGCAGAGCAGTTGGTACTCTTTGAATGTCAAGAGTACCTTCTCCCCTCGGTTAGACACCTCGTACCGGTCCAGGTTGATGCGCAAGTCTCCCACCTGGAGAATATTCCCACCTTCCTTTGCCGCATTCGGACTGGCAAGTTGCCTGGCCTGCCGGATCCTGGCGGTAACTTCGCCAGCGGCGGGAGGCACTACAAAGAAGTCGGCGGCCCCCCAGGAGTTTTCGTATGTCGGTAGGCGCTCCGACGGCAACCCGCAAAGCAGTGGCAGGTGAAGGGTCCGGCATCGCTCAGCCACTGAAAGCAAGGTGCTCCTATCGCCCGTGCCCAGGTCTACCAGAACCGCGTCGAAGGAGCTCGCAGGACCGGTGTCTGGCAGCGCCTCCATGTTGGATGCAAGGGTATAAGATATCTTCTCCGCCGCCAGCCTCTGAAGCAGCGCAGCATTAGGCTCTCTTTCGGCAGGTATTAGCAGCACGTTGTACATGGAGACGCAGCTACTCCAAGCTGGTGAGGGTTAGTATACCAGAACTCTTGGCTCGGCCAGTTTCCAGGTGCTCGCAAGTGCCCCCGCCGCAGACCAAACGGCTGTGCCGTTTTTGACAGATTCAGCGCCCTTCTGATAAACTTTATTATGTAATCATCAAAGTGATGGATTTCAACTCAGGGGCCCGCACCTTCCACCAGTGTGTGGCAGTTTATTCTTTTTTGTTCTTTACAACTGGTTTCAGGATAGCGACGAGGATGTGGGGGAGGTGCACGTAGTGCTCTCTTACATAATTGTTCGCACAATCGGAGCGGCGTCGCTGGGTGTGGTAGGCTGGCTGGCTGGCCGGTTGGCAGCAGAGGCTTGGGCATTGCCGGCTACCCTGCCTTGGGACATCGTGGGCGCAGTGATGGGGGTGATAGTAGGCGGACTCGTCACCCCGTACATAACGATTGTGCCATTCCGCGGCATCCTGCAAGCATTTCGGGAAACCCACGCTTCGCGGATTCTTGCCGCAATCCTGGGACTTATCACTGGTCTGGTCATTGCCCTTCTTGTATCAGCGCCCCTGGCGCGCATTTCCGGCTGGCCCGGCATATGGGTCCCAATAGCCCTGAGCGCACTATTGGGGGTAATGGGAGCGCTGGTGGCTCTAGGCCGGGAGCGCGACTTGGTTCACTTTCTGCCTCAGAGCGGTTCCTCTACGCGAAATAACGGACGCCACGATGGCCAGATCGTTATGGACACCAGCGCCATTATCGACGGCCGCATTGCCGACATCAGCCAGACGGGGTTCGTACACGGCACCCTGGTCATTCCACAATTTGTCCTGGACGAGCTGCGCCACATCGCCGACTCCAGCGATTCGGTAAGAAGGAACCGGGGCCGCCGCGGCCTGGAGATGCTCAACAAGCTGCGGAAGGAGGCCATCGTTCCCGTCCAGGTGACGGACATGGACCAGTGGGACGGCATGGAGGTGGACGCCAAACTGGTAAAGCTGGCAAAGAGTCTTGGAGCGCCCATCTTGACCACCGACTTCAATCTGAACCGCGTTGCTGAGATCCAGGGAGTGAAGGTCCTGAACATCAACGAGCTGGCCAACGCCCTCAAGTCCGTTGTCCTGCCCGGCGAGGAGATGCGCGTCCACGTCATTCAGGAAGGCAAAGAGGCTGGGCAAGGGGTGGGCTTCCTGGACGACGGCACAATGGTTGTGGTGGAAAACGGCCGGCGCTATCTTGACAACACCATAGATGTAGCCGTTACGCGGGTGCTCCAGACAGCGGCCGGTCGCCTCATCTTTGCCCAGACCAGGGCCCGGTAGCATGCGCCCTTCGGCCAGGCTCCAGCCCGGTGTGCCCCAGCCCATGCGAGCAGGGGCTATCATTGTGGCGGCAGGACAGAGCAGCCGCATGAATGGGGTAGACAAGCTCTTTTTGCCCCTCATTGGTATTCCTCTCATCGCCCATACGCTGGCCGCTTTTGAGGCGGCGCCATCCATTCAGAGCATTGTGCTGGTGCTAAGCCAGGCCAACGTTGAACAAGGCAAAGCTCTGGTCAAGCAGCACGGATTTGCCAAGGTGCGCCAGGTCTGTCTGGGCGGAGAAAGCCGCCAGGACTCGGTGCGCCGGGGACTGGAGCATCTTGCACCGCACACCTGGGTAGTCATTCACGATGGCGCCCGGCCCTGCGTGGAGCCTGAGCTGATTGAGAGGGGGCTGAAAGAGGCGACACGATGGGAATCGGCGGTTGCGGCTGTGCCTGTGAAGGACACGATAAAGATAGTTGGCGACCAGGGAATGGTCCTGGAGACTCCGGACAGGCAGAAGCTGTGGGCAGCACAAACCCCGCAAGTTTTTCCGTGGGACTTGCTACAGAAGGCATACAGGCAAACGGGCGTAGATGCTACCGATGATGCAGCTCTGGTGGAGCGCATGGGTCATCCGGTGCACATCTTTTTGGGCTCCTACGCCAACATCAAGGTAACAACAAGAGAAGACGTGCTAATGGCCGAGACGCTGCTCCGTCGCCGCGAAGGACTGGCCGTGTGAGGGCGGGAATAGGCTATGATGCCCACAGGCTGGTGGAGGGCAGGCCCCTTATCCTGGGCGGCGTAGTCGTCCCATACCACCTGGGACTGGCCGGCCACAGCGATGGCGACGTTGTAGTCCACGCCATCATAGACGCCCTCCTGGGCGCAGCCGCGCTGGGGGACATCGGTAACCACTTTTCATCGGACGACCCTCAATACGCAAACATCAGCAGCCTTTTTTTGCTGGCCCGGGTGCGCGATCTGCTGTCCGACCACGGGTGGCAGGTAGTGAACGTGGATGCTACAATTGTGGCCGAGCGCCCCCGCCTAGCGCCGTACATTCAGCAGATGCGCCAGGCCGTGGGTGCGTCCTTGCATGTGGGGACTGATCTGATAAGCGTCAAAGCAACCACCACAGACGGCATGGGTTTCGCCGGCAGAGAAGAGGGAATAGCGGCCCAGGCCATCGCGCTCATCGAACCTATCTCATGAAGCTGTACGACACGCTCTCCGGCACGAAGAGAGATTTCGCCCCCGCAGCGGACGAGGTGCGCATGTACGTCTGCGGGCCTAACCTGTACGGCCCCTGCCACGTGGGCCACGCCTTTTCCTACGTTGTCTTCGACGTGCTGCGGCGCTACCTGGAATACAAAGGCTACCGCGTGAAGCATGTACAGAACTTCACAGACATCGAGGACCGCATCATAGAGGTCGCCCGGCAGCAGGACAGCACCATCGGCGACCTGGCCGAGCATTACATTCAGAGGTTCCTCCAGGAGATGGATGGCCTGGGCATCCAGCGGGCGCACGACTATACCAGGGCTACCAAGTACATTGAACGCATGATTGAGATTGTCCAGGCGTTGATTGCCAACGGCCACGCCTACACCGTGGATGGCGACGTCCACTTCCGAGTCCGCAGCTTTCAGGCTTACGGGCAGCTCTCCAAGCGGCGGCTGGACGATATGGAAGCCGGGGCACGCATTGAGGTGGACGCCCGCAAGGAAGACCCCATGGACTTCGTGCTTTGGAAGGCCGCCAAAGAGGGCGAGCCATCCTGGCCCAGCCCCTGGGGACCAGGCCGCCCTGGCTGGCATATCGAGTGCACAGCCATGTCAACCAGCTTGCTGGGTGAACAACTGGACATCCACGGCGGCGGCCAGGACGTTGTCTTCCCTCACCACGAAAATGAGATCGCCCAGTCGGAGGCTTACACCGGTGTCACGCCCTTCGTGCGCTTCTGGGTCCACAACGGCCTCCTGCGCCTGACAGAAACCGACGATGAGAAGATGACCCGTCACTCAGGGAACTTCGTCAGCATCCGCGATGCCCTGGCCCGCTACCATCCCGATGCGATACGCCTATTCCTACTCTCATCCCAATACCGCAGCCCGCGAGCCTATAGCGAAGACGAGATCGTGGCCCAGCAGCGGGCAATTGAGCGTATGCGCACGGCCCTCAGGGATAGCAACCCCACTGGTGGCGAGGCCCTGGCCGCTAACGAGTACCGTTCCCGGTTCGAGGAAGCCATGGACGACGACATCAACACGCCACGAGCCTTGGCCGTCCTCTTTGACCTAGCTCACGACATCAACCGTAGCCGAAAGGAGAGCAAGGACATCCGGCCAGCCCAGGCGCTGCTCCGCAAGCTGGCTGGTGTCCTGGGGCTGACCTTTGAATCCCCGCAGGGCCAGGACAACGTTGGCGCTCAGCCATTCATCGAGCTGCTGGTGGAGACGCGTTCCAAGCTACGAGAGGCTAAACAGTTCACCCTGGCGGACGGCATCCGTGCCAGGCTGACGGAGATGGGCGTGGCCCTAGAGGACTCGCCCCAGGGGACCACGTGGCGTTTCCAGCAGTCTGACCCCGCCTGACAGGATGTACCCCACTCACCTTGAGCCGAAGCTCTTACCTTCCCAGGAATAAGTCCATCTCTACGGCGTGTGCCAGCGGCCCAAAGCCAGTGGTGCGACCCGGCAGCCATTGCTTGAGGCCTTCCATATCCATCATTTCCCGGTGTTTCGGATCGTCGTACTTCATGGAGAAGAGCACCTTGAGCCATTCCCTTTCCACATCGTGTGGAAACTCCTCCCGTACCGTGAAGACGCAATGGTCGAACTTCTCAGTCGTTGCCAGGATCCCATACTCTCTAGGATTAGCGGTGCCGTCGGTGCTCCACCGGTTCCAGTTCAGGTCCAGCAATGCGCAGGCATCTGCCTCGCCGCGTTGCAGGCAACGTAGCGCTTCCAACTCGCCACCAACGTGGTCGCCGTGCTTGCCCACCAGCACATCGAACCTTTTGACCTGAAAGTCCGTCCCCGGTCGCAGCCCATGCCGTTCCAGAAACCCCAGAGGTATGAGCGTGGCCTGAGGAGAGTCCTTGGCGCCGACGGCCACTGTCTTGCCCCGCAAGTCGGCGAGAGCCTTTATGTCGCTGCTATGTTTGACGATGAGATGGGCAACCCTGTCTCTGTCTGTGTCTCGCATGGCGATGGCCCTGCAGCCTCCTCCGGATTGGCGCTGCGCCTCCAGCCAGGCCAGTGGCGAGTTCCAAGCCACGTCTATCTGCTTGTTGAGCAGAGCCTCAACCTGGAGGTTGTAGTTAGAGAAGTACACTACCTCGATTGAACAACTCAGCTTCTCGAAGAAGTCGCCGATGATGTCCCAGATAACAGCGACTTTGGGGTCGTACAGAACAGCGCCAATCCGTACAGGCGTTATCATCCCAGCACCTCCATTCCGCAGAGAGCGCGCCCGATGAACTCGTGGAGCACATCGGTGGTTGGCGCCATGACAGCGGCCGCACGGGCGTCACGGAATGGCCTCTCTATGCCCAGGCCCTTGGTGAACCCGGTGCCTCCGCAAGCCCGCATAGCAATGTCGGTCACAAGGAGCGCTGTTTCAGCAGCAGCAGCCTTCGACTCCAGCACAAGCAGCAGCGTGGACGGGCTGGGCTGTTCTACGGCGTCTATTACACAGGTGAGGTGAGCCCTGGCCTTGTCGGTCTCAATGCGTATCTGCGCTAGCCTGGCGCGTTCGTTGGGAAGATCGGCCAGTGTGGTGCCCAAATAGTCGAACTTGCTGGTTGTGATATGGCGCTGCGTCGCCTGCACAGCAGTTTCTGAAATGCCCACCGAGATTGCGGCATTGCCCAGGTTGAACACCGGTAGCACCACGTTGAGCATTGGCCCCAGCCCCTTCCCTGGCTCGGTGAGGGCGCGTTCTTCTCCCACAGCCACATTGTCCATCCTCATTGGCGCGCTCATGTTGCCGCGCAGTCCCAGGGCATTCCACGGCCCTGTTATCCGTATACCCTGGTCACCCCGTAACACCAGATAAAGCGTACTTTCCAAGGGATTCTGCGCTTCCGACCACTGTGTAGTGACCACGTAGCCGTCGGCATGTCCCGCGGACGTTACGAATGACTTTGCGGCGTTAACTGTGACCTTTCCATTCTCCCGTTTCTCCTGGCTAACTGGCGCCCAGAAATGGCTTCGCGACCCGAACTCGCTCCAAGCCAGCGTGCTCAGGTGGGTTCCCTTGGCCGAGGCGCGCAGGTAGTTACCTGTCTTGGACGGCGCCGAGCTGTAAGCCGCCACGCCGCAAAGGTGCATCAAGTAGACCATTGCCGTCGAGGCGCATCCCTGGGCGATTTCGTCCAAAACAGCACAGGCAACCCTCAGCCCTTGTCCCATGCCGCCGTACTCTGGGGCAATGGTCAGTCCCATGAAGCCCTCCATCGCCAGGGCGTCAATGGACTCCTTGGGGAAGATGCCTTCCGAATCCACCCTTTCTGCATTTGGGGCGATTACCTTTACCTTAATCTCTCTGGCCTTGCCAAGGATTGCCTCTTGCTGCGGACTTAGTCGGTACATTTCTAATCTCCTTCAACTTTATCTAACCAACTTAACAGTCAAGTCCAGCCGCATGGCCGGCTTCAGTGTGTTCACCAGCGGCGACCTTTTCAGCACCTCATCCCAAACTTGGCGTATTGTGTCTTCTGTCTCCTCAGAGCTTACGTAAACAGTTACAGCCACTTGCTCCACGCCTGAGTGTCCATCCTCGCCAACCACACCCAGGTATGTCAGTGGGTTGTTCAGCTTGCAGGACACTGCCGCCTCAATCTCAGTTACCTTGAGGCTTTGCCTTCGAGCAATGACCTGAAGGCCACCTACCAGGTCGGCTCCGATGGCACTTAGCAGGTATTCGAGGGCGGTGACTTGCTTGTACGTTGGGTCGAAACGGAGCGGCTCGCCGGCTTCAAACTGGCTGTGGCGCACAAAGACGGTGCTTGGGCCTTTGCTGACCGCATGCACCCGGAGGGTCCATCTATTTTCGTCCATCGCTGCTCCCTGGATGGCAAATCGACATAACTGTAGCCAGGTATACCAGTGCGGGGCCGAACAGTGACAGAACAAAGAATGATAAGGCCAAGCAAGAGCTAACGGTGCGAAGCCTGCAAGCGGAGATGTCCGCCACTCAGTCCCGGAGTGGTGATAAGGCTACTCAGGTGAATCCACTGGCGGAGTGTGTAAGTGTCATAGTTGGTTGGAAACCATTGTAAGAGGGACTTGCAGTGGTTGCAAGCTCATATGCTGGAATAGTGACCAGGAAACTTAAACAAACATGCGGAGCGGCGGATCCCGATGCCTTTAGCTGGCATTGGAGCATTGTTGACCGATGAGTATAATAACAAACAAGCTTGTTGAATCAGGCGAGCGGGGAATTGCCTACCCGCTCACTCTCTTCTACAAGCTCAAGGTTAGCGGGTAGAAACTCGCTGACGGGAGAGTCGAGGGAGGGCAAAGCCCTTCCTGGCCAGGAAGGGGGTAGGGGGATGGTCGAAGGAGTTTTTCACAAACCTATATCGCAGGAGGAACGTCATGACCAGCAGAATCCGCCCGGACATCAAACACAAGAGCAAGGAGATCACCCAGGGGCCGGAGCGCGCCCCAGCCCGCTCCATGCTCCGGGCCGTGGGCCTGGACGACGCTGCCCTGGCCAGACCATTCGTCGGCGTGGCCAGCCTGGCAAGCGAGGTTACGCCTTGCAACTTCCACCTGGGCCGCCTGGCCGCCCAGGTCAAGCAGGGCGTGCGGACAGCCAAGGGCACACCCTTCGAGTTCGGCACAATCACAGTCAGCGACGGCATATCCATGGGCACCGAGGGCATGAAGGCGTCGCTGGTCAGCCGCGAGGTCATCGCCGACTCCATAGAGCTGGTGTCCATTGCCGAATGGTTCGACGGCCTGGTAACAGTGGCCGGCTGCGACAAGAACATGCCGGGGTGCCTCATGGCCATGGCCCGCCTGAACATACCATCGGTGTTCGTCTACGGCGGCACCATCCTGCCTGGCAGATACAAGGGGCGCGACATCAACATCCAGGACATGTTCGAGGCCGTGGGCGCTCATTCTCGGGGTGCTATCTCGGACGCGGAGCTACTTGACATGGAGCGGGTGGCCTGCCCCGGCGAAGGCTCCTGCGCCGGCCTGTTTACCGCCAACACCATGTCCTCGGCCATCGAGGCCCTGGGCATGTCGTTGCCGGGCGACGCCTCCATTCCAGCAGTGGACCCCCGCAAAGGCGATGAGTGCCGTCAGGCGGGAGAGGCGGTCCTGCGCCTGCTGGAGCTAGGCATCAAGCCCAGGGACATCCTTACCAGAGACGCCTTCGAGAACGCCATCACCGTGGCCCTGAGCATGGGCGGCTCCACCAACGTGGTGCTGCACATGCTGGCCATAGCTCACGAGGCGGGTGTCCCGCTGGTGCTGGACGACTTCGACCGCATCAGCCGTCAGACCCCATACATCGCCGACATGAAACCCGGCGGCAAGTACGTCATGGCTGACCTAGACAGGGTAGGCGGCGTCGCTCAGGTGATGAAGCGGCTGCTGAACGCGGGCATGCTCCACGGCGACGCCCTGACCGTTACGGGCAAGACCGTGGCGGAGAACCTGGCCGACGTGAAGCTGAACACCAACCAGGACGTGGTGTACTCCACGGAGCGGCCCCTGGCTCCCACGGGCGGCCTGGTCATTGTCAAGGGCAACCTGGCCCCCGAAGGCGGCGTTATCAAGGTGGCAGGCAATCAACACCTGCAGCAGCGAGGCCCAGCGCGGGTCTTCGACAGTGAGCAGGCTACCTTCGCCGCCGTGCAGCGCAGGGAGATAAAGGCTGGCGACGTGGTAGTCATCCGGTACGAAGGCCCCAAGGGAGGCCCAGGAATGCGGGAAATGCTGGCGGTGACTGCGGCGCTGGTGGGCCAGGGCCTGGGCGAGCAGGTGGCGCTGCTGACCGATGGCCGGTTCTCCGGCGCTACCCACGGCCTGATGGTGGGTCACGTGGCACCGGAGGCAGCGGTAGGAGGGCCTATTGCCGTTATCCAGGATGGCGACATGGTCAATGTGGATGCCATGAACCGGAAGCTGGACATGGAGGTGTCGGCTACTGAGATACGGCGTCGGCTACGGGCATGGAAGGCGCCCGCGCCCACGCATACCACTGGCGCGCTTGCCAAGTACGCCAAGCTGGTGGGGTCAGCGGCGCAAGGAGCTGTGACGGGGTGAGAATTAGTGAGCAGTCCCGCTCATGGTTAGTTCCATACTAAGATCACTTACGAGTTGTAAGTAGCATGACCGGCGCTAAGCACGAACTATATAAGGCTGCTCTGTTAGCCTACGAGGCCTTGAAAGAAAGTGGCAGAGGCGCGCCAGCCCCCGAACAAATTCGCGAGAAATTGGTCAGCCTGCTCCGTGGCCTTTCCATTGAGGATGAGTTCATCTCACTTTGCCTTTGGAGCAGCAGACACTTGCTAGTACACAAGCTGGATCAGGAAGTGTTCTCTGCGGCGGCAGACTTCCAGATGCCAGATATTCTGTGTATTGTCTCCTACGAGGAGAAGCAGATACCCTTCCTCGTGGAAGTCAAAACTAGCGCCAAGCCGCGAAAACGCTTTTCTAAGGGTTACGTGGAAAAACTAATGCGCTATGCAGATGCCGTGAGGCTCCCGTTGCTGGTTGCCTACAAATACACCGGGTTTGGGGCTAGGCCTCTGTGGAGCCTCTTTGAGATTAGGCAAATGCGGACTGCCAGCGGTGCATATCGCATCGTCATGCCGGAAATGATTAAACACGATTTGACTGGAGTCCTCCTTGGAAACTTCCATGTTCAAATCTGGGAAGGCACATCGATTTGCATGACCATGACAAAAGAAAAAGTGATTTCCGATAAGGAATTCGTGGGGAAACTAACAGATGTTTACTGGCAAACACGAGACAACAAGCGAGCGGACAAAGATTGGTTGCTGGAATGGTTGTTCATGCTCACCCAGGACGAGGTGGAGATAGACGACCTCCCTGACCGAGTGATCCAACGTTTCAAGAAGGTAACCGATGAGGGTGCCATAGCTTACTGGGCACTGTACCAAGCCTTGCCGGTCGATCGGTACAGACTTGGCGAACAGGTCGACTGGGCTAGCTTAATCCAGGAACATCCTTTTCGTTTTCCTTGCAAAACCTTAGGCGTGCAGCAATTGCTGCAATTGAAACGGGCCTGGTGAGATATGTGTTGGATCAAATGCCAACTGAACTCCCTGTATGGCTGGCTACGAAAGAATAGGTGTCCCATGCCCGGCCACGTAACCACCGATGTCATAGACTCCTTAGGGTGCCGAGGAAGTGTAGAATACACCATGGGCACCTTCAGCTATGCAATAGAAATCGGCGACCCCCAGGGCCAACGCTACGAGCGTATAGAAGCCCTGGTGGATACTGGCGCGTCCTACACCACCCTGCCTGCGTCGCTGCTGCGCAGGCTTGGGGTGCAACCAATGGGGCGGCGCAGGTTTCGTATTGCCAATGGCGGAACCATGGTGCAAGAGATCGGCCAAACCTGGATTCGCATTGATGATGAAGCCTACATCCAATTAGTAGTCTTTGGCCCTGAGGACCAAGCCCTTCTTGGTGCATTCTCCCTTGAAGGTTTCGGCCTGGCAGTTGACCCTCTTGGCAAACGCCTCGTCCCCGTTGAAGGCCTGCTAATGTAAGGCGTTGCTAAACGAAGCGCGAATAATGATAAACATGCCCAACCGCGTTACCACCGATGTCATAGACTCCATCAAGGATATGGTCTTCTCCATCGCCACGGAGTACGCCAAGCGTCTGCCCAACACCCGCTACTGCGACATCCGCGTGGAGGTGGACGAGGGCAAGGGCGCTGGGGCGGAGAACGGCA
Source organism: Dehalococcoidia bacterium (assembly GCA_009692985.1). GTDB lineage: Bacteria > Chloroflexota > Dehalococcoidia > Lucifugimonadales > SHYF01 > SHYF01. Next base: position 5,311 of record SHYF01000004.1, on the reverse strand, counting down.
ACGTGAAGGGCAGCTCCGAGGACTACGGCTTCGCCTTCGGCGTAAGGGTAATCGCCGGGCGGCGCGCCACGGCGGCCGGGTATTTCGGGCAGCTGCTTGGCAGCCAGGACCTGGACAACCTGCCACAGGTGGTGAGGGAAGGCGTCCGACACGCCCATCGCCGCGCCGTGGAGAGCGCCCGCCGCAAAGAAGCCGCGCAGGGCCGCTTCGGCGCTCTGGGCCGCAGCCTGTCGGATGCCACGCTTGCGCCCATAGGGATACGGCAGGCCACCATCCCTGCTACCTTCGTCCAGGACCCGCGCGCCGTGTCGTTGGAGAAGATGGTCCGCACCGTGACCGAGATATCCAGGCAGGTGGCTGGCCTGGACAGCCGCCTGGTGTACAACGCCGTGGCCGCCACGTCCAGCCTTGTTCGTGAGCTGTTCTGTAGCTCCGAGGGCGCTAGCATTGACCAGTCCTACGCCCAGAGCGAAGGCATTGCCTTCGTAGTGGCCCGCGGCGAGCACGGCAACCTGGAGCTGTACGACTTTACCGGGCATCAGCGGGGCTGGGAGATCATGGAGGATGGGTATCGCACCGGCATAATGGACTTGCCCGACTTCACCACCTTTGCCACCAAGCTGGCACTGGACGCCGTGGAGACGGCCGAAGCGCCACCGTTGGACGCGCCCGACAAGGACGTAGTGGTGGTGATGGACCCGCACTATGCGGCCCTGGTATGCCACGAGGTGCTGGGCCATCCATCGGAGCTGGACCGGGCACTGAAATACGAGACGGCCTATGCGGGCAGGAGCTGGCTGTTTCGCACCCTGCAAGACAACCAGATAGGAAAACAGGTAGGCTCACCCATCCTGAACGTATTCTCGGACCCCAGCATGGACGCCTATGGCCACTTCATGTACGACCACGAGGGCACGCCCGCTCGCCGCGTGTACCACGTGCGCAACGGTGTCTACGAGGAGTTCCTGAACAGCCGCCAGACCGCCGCTATCCTGGGCGTGGAGCCCAACGGCTCCTTCCGTGCCACCGATGCCTCGGTGGTGCCGCTCATCCGCATGACCAACACTGTCATAGCTGCCGGCGAAAGCGACCCACAGCAGATGGTGCGTGACGTGGAGCATGGCTACTACGTGTCTGGACACCGCATACCGTCCGTGGCGGAGTCCCGCGAGAACTTCCGCATCTCCGCCGTCAAGGTGTACGAGATACGCAACGGCGAGCTTGGCCAGCTCTACCGCAACGGCAGCGTCATGTCCGATAGCCGCGACTTCTTCATGCGGATAGATGCCGCGGGCACGGACTTCCGCGTGTTCCCCATCCCCAACTGCGGCAAGGGACAGCCCATGCAGGCCAAACGCATGGGCAACGGCGGCCCCACTATCCGCAGCGTTGCCCGCGTGGTAAGGGGAGGATAGAAAGCCGGAAACGTTCCTCAACCCCGGCAAGCTGGGGCTGTAGCGCTACTTCTCCCTTACTTTTACTTTCACCTCGTCCCCTACCTTCACCCCCAGCAGCTTAGCGGCGTTGCCGTTGGTGAGGGCGAACTCCAGATAGCCGTGGCTGCCGATGAGCGCCGCCAGGCCGTTGGCTTCGGCGTAGGTATGTACTAACCCGCGCACCGTTGCTCCTGCTATCTCTACGACCACATCGTCGTGGCCGACCAGCGCCGCCTCCGGCACTGTGGTGACAACATTGCCAAACCGGTCAATGTGCAAGACGTATCCCACCAACTGGCCATCTCGCCAACTGGGAACGGGAATGACCAGCCGTATGAGGCTATCCACGGGATCTCCTACATCCTTGGGCGCAACGCCCAGGGATAGATGCCCCGCCATGGGCGCAAAGATGTCGCGGCCGTGGAAGGTGGCGCTGACAGGATGCCGCCAGTATCGTGAGCTTGTCAGTGCGTATGCGCGATAGCCTTGGGGGAGGCTGGCGCGGTACGGTTGATAAAGCGGGGCGTCGGCATCCTCAGGAGGAAGGATGAAGGACAGCAGGCCGTTGTCGGGGGCCAGGAATAGGTGGCCGTGGGCCTCAAGTAGTAGCGCGCGTCGCTCTGTTCCCACCCCTGGGTCAACCACCGCTACGTGAATGGTGCCGGCGGGAAAGTATCGCCAGGCCGTACTAAGAAGGAAGGCCCCTTGCAAGACATCCTGGGGCGAAACGTCGTGGGTGAGGTCAATGAGGGTCGCGCCGGGATTGACTCCTAGAATCACGCCCTTCATGGCGCCCACGTAGGCATCGGCCAGGCCGAAGTCGGTGAGCAGCGTGATGACAGTACCGGACATGGCCGGCATTACCCTATCAGCAAGCCTGCAATGGCTAGCAGGACGAAGATGCCACCCAGGACCAGGGTGAACTGGAACATGAGGCGCTCTACGCCCCGGCGAGTGCGGAAGGTGGACTGCCCGCTGCCAAAGACTCCACCACCCGATCCTTTGATCTGGGTCAGCACCGCAATTATCAGGACGACGGCGACTATGATTTCAGCTATGCTAAGATAGGTTTGCATGGGATGCCTCTCGTAAGATAATGCGGCAAGGGGTTCGTACTGTCAAGGATATGCGACGGCTACCCTCTTTTCAACGCTTCCAGCTTGTCCTTCACCACCTGGTTCACCAGCGCGGGGTTGGCACGACCGCGGGTGGCCTTCATCACCTGGCCTACCAGAAAGCGCATGGCGGTCTCCTTACCATTCAGGTAGTCGGCTACGGCAGCGGGATTGGCCCGCAACGCCTCCTCCACAGCAGGCTCAATAGACGAGGCGTCGGTAATCTGGGTCAGGCCCTTTTCTTTGACCAACTGGCCGGGAGCCTTGCCCGTGGCGAATGTCTCTTCCCAGACCTCTTTAGCCATGGTGGTGCTGAGGGTGCCGGAGTCCACAATGTCCAGGAGATCGGAGAGGTGCTCGGGGCGCAAGCGGCTCTTCTCTAGCTCCACGCCTGAGGCATTCAGAAGCCGCGCTACTTCTCCCAGCATCCAGTTGGCGGTGGCCTTGGCACGCTGTCGCAGTGCCTCTCCCTCCAGCCTCTTTATGGCCGCGACGGCCTCAAAGAAGTCTGCCGTCGCCTTGGACGCCGTCAGAAGGGCAGCGTCGTAGGCAGGTAGACCGTACTGCTGTATGTACCTGTTGCGCCTCGCCTCTGGCAGCTCCGGCATACGAGAGCGTAACTCACTGACCCACTGGCGGCTGATGGCCAGAGGCGGCAGGTCCGGCTCGGGGAAGTATCGGTAGTCGTGGGCATACTCCTTGGAGCGTTGAGAGACGGTGACGCCCCGCTCCTCCACCCAGCCTCGCGTCTCCTGCACGATGCGACCACCCTCGCGTACCACGCGCTCCTGGCGCTCGATCTCGAACTCCAGCGCCCGGAACACGGAGCGGAAGCTGTTCATGTTCTTCACTTCTACCTTGGTGCCAAGGGTGGTGCTACCCTTGGGCCGCACGCTGATGTTGGCGTCGCAGCGGAAGCTGCCCTCATCCATGTTGCCTGTGGATACGCCCAGGTACTGAATGATGGAGTGCAGGTTGACCAGATACTGCCGCGCCTCCTCTGGCGAGCACAGGTCAGGTTCGCCAACGATCTCCATGAGTGGTACGCCGGCGCGGTTGACATCCAGCAGGCTGTAGGTCTCGCCGGTCGGGTCGGCGCGATGGAACAGCTTGGCCACGTCCTCCTCCAGGTGGACGCGTGTGATGCCCGCCCGCTTCTCCTGGCCGTCCACCAGAATAGCCAGCCACCCCTTGCCGGCAATGGGCTGATCGAACTGGGATATCTGATATCCCTTCATTAGATCTGGGTAGGGATAGTTCTTGCGATCGAACTTGGTGTGCTGAGCGATGGCGCAGTTGAGGGCCAGGCCGGTCATGATGACGTACTCCACGGCGCGCCGGTTGATGACCGGCAGCGAGCCCGGCATCGCCATGCACACAGGGCACACGGTGGTGTTAGGCTCCGCTCCCTGGTAGTCCGAGCGGCAGGAGCAGAACATCTTGCTGCGGGTCAGTAGCTGGGCGTGGACCTCCAGCCCTATGACTGGTTCGTATTGGGTTGCTATGAATGTGGTCATTTTGCTTGAGGCACCCCATCCTCATGGGGATTAACAATTCAAGGTGACTCTTGCCCTTTTTGTCATTCTGAGCAAGTCACGATGCAATCGGGACGTAGCGAAGAATCTAAGGCAATTGCCTGCACAGAGCTACGGCTTCTTTTTTTGTCACCTAGTCTTCTGAAATCGCCTTAGATTCATTCGGGCCAATTGCATTGGCCCTCAGAATGACAACGACATTTGTCGCTCCATTTAGTTAATTATCAAAAGGATGGGGCATCGGCCCCCTCAGTCCATGCCATTATAGCAGGGGTCTTGGGGAAACCTCACCCCCTGCGTCCCCCTCTCCGATGCGGAGAGGGGGTAGGGGAGAGGTCAGCGGCCAGACGCTCTAGACGCCATGGCGAGAGGTAGAGGTGTTCCTGCGCTGGCGATGAATGGCCCAGAAGGAAGCGGCCAGGAGCAGGCCCGCCATTATTCTGAGGCCGAGGCCGGAGACGCCGGGCACAGGCGTTGCAGTAGGCGTGGGCGGAGGTGGCGGGGCCGCGACGATTGCCAGGCTATGGAAGTCACCGCCGGCGACAGCGACAACGCCGGTCAGGCCGCTAACCTGAACGCGCGTGGTACTGCTGGTGTTGGTGCCATTGCCCAGTTGACCACCGGAATTGAGGCCCCAGGCCCAGGCTGTGCCGGGTGTGGGTAGCTCCGCCGGAGAGGCAAATACCGTGAGGTTGCTGGCGGCCTTGCTGGTGGGACAGATCGACCAGAGATGGCGAGCAGCAGCATGGCCGTAGCGGCGACCAAGCCATATGTCCTGAGCAGAGATTTCATTAGGCGCTGGGGCATTGAGGTAGCAAGTATAACATACCAGCCATGTTACCGCCTGCTAAGCAGGATGATGAACAATTGCTTCGACCATCCCCGACCACCCGCTCATTTCCTTCGACAAGCTCAGGATGAGCGGGGATAGGCCCACCCGTCGGCGGCTCTGCGCTCCCCATTTACGTTACGCTACGGCCCGTTAGATAAACTCCGCCTCGTTGTCGTGGTCCTCGCCGTCGTCCGCCCAGGCGCCGGGGCCTACCAGTGGCACGAACCGGCACGGCCCCAGGCTCTTGACGGAGTAGCCGTCGTGGGTCTTTTCCACCAGAAGCAACTCTTGCTCGCGGCGGGAGCCTATTGGGATCACCAGGCGTCCCCCTTCTACAAGCTGGTCCAGCAGCACACGGGGCAGTCGAGGCGCACCTGCGGCCACTAAGATGGC
>SHYF01000003.1 GCA_009692985.1 Dehalococcoidia bacterium | reverse complement strand
CGGCGAATAACGTCGCCAAGACAACATGCAGGAAGATGCCCCAGGGAAGAAGTCTGGCAAGCGGCCCCGCTAGCAATCTCTTCATAACAGTAATCTACGCCAACCGAGCGCCTTATTGTGACACAGCCAATTGGTACTGGCAAAGGCGGGCAGTAGTATACCCCAGGGCCTGACCACGGGCTGGGACACAAGCCCAACGGCCAACTGCAGCATCTCGTCGAAAATCGTACCAGTTCCCCGCCAACTGGGGGCTTCAAAAACAGCAGGCACGGGTGTATGCTACCCGAACCGAAGCCGCACACCACTGGCTCCGGCTAGACCAAACAACCTAAAGAGAGGTGTCTTGTGAAGATTGGCATGAGAGTACCCAACTACGCCCGCTGGTTCCGCGGTGACGGCATCTGGGCCACCTGTGAAAAGGGCAAGGAGATTGGCCTGGACGCCCTCTTCTTCGTAGACCATATCATGTTCACCCCACACCAGTATGTGGGCTACGGCAACGGCTACATGGACCAATGGACCGCCATGTCCTACGTTGCCGCCGTCACCAACATCCAGGGCTGGAAGCCCACCCTGAGTCAGAGCGTTTGCGTCATCCCTTACCGCCCTCCAATTCAGCTCGCCAAGATCATCGCCACGGTGGACTCCCTGTCCGGCGGACGCGTCATGATCGGCGCCGGCAGCGGATATAACGAGAACGAGTTCCTCGCCCTGGGCTTAGATATCCGCCAGCGTGGCAACATGACAGATGAATACCTGGCGTGTTGTAGGGAGCTCTGGACCAATCCCGTAGCCTCCTTCCACGGCAAGTTCGTCAACTTCGACGAAATGACCATATCCGTCCGCCCTGTGCAGCAACCCATTCCCATCCTTTACGGCGCTACCGGGCCACGCCCCTTCCGCCGCATCGCCGAGCGGTACCAGGGCTGGGTAGCAGGCGGCGCCCAGACCCCTGAAGCGACCAAGACCAGCGAGCAGAACTGGGCAGAGATCACCCGGATGTGGAAAGAGTACGGGCGGGAAGGCAAACCGTACTGGGCCGCTTCAGGAGGCACTGCCCACCTTACAGCAGACAGAAGTGAGGCTGGAGGCTCCATCAGGAAGGGCCTGGACAGCCCTAACATGGGCACCCCAGAGACAGTCACCCTCCCCGGCGGACACACCTACCAGCGTTTTGAGGAGGGCACGGAGCGCACCTACGCCACCAACTTCCGCCTGACTCACCCAGACGACCTGGTGCAACAGATCCGTACGCTGAACGATCTGGGTGCGGACATGTTCGTGATCAACCTGCCGTCCTACCGGTACAAGGAGTTCGACAACCTGGGTATGCAACTCCACCAGATGGAGCTATTGGCCGAGCACGTCTTGCCCAAGGTCCCCAAGAGCTAACAAGCCACCGAAACTCGCTGCCATCTACACTGTAGTAGGCAGGCCCAATTCCGCTGTCTATCCGGCTACTGAAAGAGGGAAGTACAGAGGGGCGAAGCCCCGGAGCCTGCCCTGAGCATAGCCGAAGGGGTGGGGGTTTGGGGGTATCCCCCAAATCTATTTTCACTCCCCCCTTCCTGGCCAGAGCTTGTCCTTGAGCGTAGCGAAGGAAAGGGGGCCAGGGGGATGGTCGAAAGAGTTTTTCATCGCCCTGCTAGCAGTTGCCTGCGCATTAGGCCTTACTTGACTTGGTAGTCAGCAGGGAGGGTCACAATATGGCGTTACCATTGTCAGACATCCGAGTCGTGGAAATGTCCCAGGTGCTGGCCGGGCCCTTCGCTGCAATGCTGCTGGCGGACCAGGGGGCAGAAGTAATAAAGGTGGAATCGCCGGAAGGAGACTCGGCCCGCCGGCTGGCGCCAAACTTCCCAGGCAGCAATGGCCTGAGCTTGGGCTACTTGAGCTTCAATCGCAATAAGCGCTCGGTGGTGCTGGACATCACCAAGCCCCAGGGGCTTGAGGCAGCCTACAAGCTGTTCCAATGGGCGGACGTCCTGATCATAAACGTACGGGTTGGAGCACGCCAGCGCCGAGGCCTCGCCTATGCTGACTTGAAGAAAGTCAACCCCAGACTCATATATGTCTCCCTTACAGCCTGGGGTGCTAACGGCCCAGATGCCGACCTTCCCGGCGCCGACGTGGCAGTCCAGCCCAGAGTGGGCGACCTGATGGCGCGGGTGCCGCCGGGCACTCCACCTCCCGCTTCGAGCCATTTTTACCACTTCGATATGTCCACGGCCATGCTTATCGCCTACTCCGTCATGGTGGCGCTGCGCCAAAGGGAGCAAAGCGGCCAGGGACAGAACATCGAACTCAGCCTGTTGCAGACAGCCCTCGCCGCCCAGGCCAGCCAGATGACCAGGCTCGTGGGGTCCGATCTTTCCTATCATGTGCTCTCGGAGGGCTTTGTCCCCAACTACCTTTGCAGTGACGGCAGATACCTCTATATCACCATATTCGGCGCCAGGTGGGACCTCTGCTGCCAGGCCATTGGGCTGGAACACCTGGGCAAGGATCAGCGGTTTGACACTCCAGAGAAGAGGAACGAACGAGGCACCGAACTTTACAAGCTCCTTTCCGACCATTTCGCGACCAAGCCCGCCGCCTACTGGGAAGCACGACTCAAGGCGATTGGCCTTGCCGCCACTGTAATCAAGGAGATGCGAGAGGTCTATGACGACCCGCAGGTGGTGGCAAACGACATGATCATCCAGTTCGAGCAGCCAGGGCTGGGCACAATCAAAGCCGTCAACATACCGTTCAAACTGTCTGCCAACTCCAAAGAGCCGTGGTTGCGAAGGCACGCTCCCACCCTGGGCGAACACACATTTGAGGTGCTAGAAGAGATGGGCTATACCCAGGAAGAGATCCAGTCCATGGCCGAGGCAGAGGTGCTGGGCTAGAAGGTTGCCGAAAAGGAAATTCCAGAGGGGCGAAGCCCATTTGGTGGGGGTTTGAGGGTATCCCCCAAATCTATTTCCACTCCCCCCTTCCTGGCCAGAGCTTGTCCTTGAGCGAAGCGAAGGAAAGGGGGCCAGGGGGATGGTCGAAATAGCTTTTCATCACCCTGCTAAACCTCACGGCCCGTACTGTTGGCCACCGCCCACAACTCCACGCCAAATGCGGATGGCCTCCACCGGGCTGGGCGCTGCCATGTACTGGCAGAACACATCCATCTGCCTCCGTCGTTCCTCCTCGCCAACGCCCGCCGGATACATTGGGTACTGCTCAGTATCTTTCGCCCCGTAAGCGTTCATAAATGGCATATAGTCGCTCACTGGGCGGATCTCAATGCGCGAGCACACCAGATAGAGGTATCCCGTAAATGCCTCCATCTGCTCCCTGTTTCCGGCGTTGAACACAACGTACGTCAGGCGGGCCTCCTGGCCTTCATTGGAGTATCCGCTGGAAGTCCAGGCTCCCAGCACGGTGACTCCCGGAGTTGGGCCATGCTGCCATCTGGCAGCTACCAGCGCACCCCCGTCCTCCGGCTCAAAGTGAAAAACAGCCATAAACAGCATGGTCAGCCCCTCCATTACCGTGTAGCTGGCGCCGCCAATTAGCAGGCTGCTGAAAAGAGGAGTCCAGGGGTACAAAGCATCGGAGCCTGCCCTGAATGAGCCGAAGCCCTGAGCCCTTCGGCCCTGAGCGGGCCTCAAGGGCAGGCTCCGAGAATGGGCAAGCGAATGAAAGGGTGACAGGTGGATGGTCGAAGGAGCTTTTCATCCCCCAGCTACAACTATCGAGGCTACTTATCCCCAGCCGCGTTTTTGAACAGGCCCATAAACCAAAGGAAGTGCCGCTCCGTTTTGAGCCGCACTTCCTGGAGTCACGCGCCAAACCGTATTATCGCTCTGCGCCCTGCCCAGGCAACCACAGACCCTTAAGTGCCTTCTCCTTCTCAATATGCGCCATGACCTGCTGGAACACCTGGTAAGGCTGAGCGCCCACCACCAGGTACCTGTCCAAAATGAAGGCAGGAACGCCCGTAATTCCGTACATGCGGGCTTCGGCCAACTGGTCTTCCACCATCTGGGCATACTGGCCGTTTTTCTCCGGAGAGCTGAATCCATCCCAGTCCAAGTCACACTTTTCAAAAATCCCTTTTATCACCTCTGGGTCGCCAATATCCTTGCTCTCCTCCCAGAAGGCCTTGAATGTGGCTTTGTGGTATCCGTCGAACTTGCCCATCTCCCTGGCATACACAGCTGCTTCCATAGAAGGGCGGCAGTACGGGGTGATGGGTTGGCGCCGCATGTACACCAGACCTGCCTCATCGGCAGCCTCCTTCATGTGGCCTCGGAGCTCGTTGCTCTCCCCAGGCTTGAAAGGGCGTGGTATCCCCCCTGGGGGGGTGTCGGGCCTCAACTCAAATGCTTTCCACTCCACTTCAACGTTGTACTCTTTCTGCAACCGTTCGACCCTCTCCAGGCCGATATAGCACCACGGTCATATGTAGTCAGAAAACACCTGCACCTTTACGGGTTGGGCCGCTGTTTCCGTCATACCTCCCCCCTTTCTCCGCGCCGAAATACCATTTCGTGAGGACCGTAACCTGCTAGCCGACACGACCAACCAGGACCGTTCCGAAAGCCTACATCGCATAGCCTCCCGGGCACAGCCTCTCGGCCAGTATATTAGCGAAACGTCCAGGCAGTCAATGGCTTGATTGGAAGAGGGCCCATGCCTTAGCCTGGCCTTGAACAGCCCCACGGTAGCGTCGCGTGGCTCTATAGGATACAATTCCATCGGCAGCCACACTTGGAGCCCACCCGCCTGCGATGACCCGTGCCGGGGTGGCGAAATGGCAGACGCGGCGGACTTAAAATCCGCTTCCCGCAAGGGAGTGCGGGTTCAAATCCCGCCCCCGGCAGATACGAAAATGAGAATGGGCACCCCGCATTAAGGTGTCCATTTCCATTTTGACAGCCAAACTGACAGCCAAAGGTCGCTAAACGCCACTCAGCATGGCATCCATCCTTGCCGATGCTTCTTGCTTCACGGCTGGCATCAGGTGGGTATAGAGGTTAGCGGTAAGGGCTATGGAACTATGCCCGAGGATGCCCATTATTTGGCGCATCTCAAATCCCTGTGCGAGCAGGAAACTTGCCGCTGCGTGGCGCAAGTCATGGAAACGCTGGTGGCGCAGGCCAGCGGTGAGCAACACTCGTTGGAACGCCTTTGTCACGCTCGTATCTCTGAGGGGTTCCCCTGTCTCTGTGGTGAAGACTAGCCCTGTATCCTGCCACAGGGAGCCAGCAATCAGCCGCTCCATCAACTGCCTTGCATGATGAGCACGCAGGGCGCTGACAGTCATCTTAGGTAGCCACAACACACGCCTGCTGCGTTCTGTTTTGGGTTCTGGGAAGGTGACAGCTCCGTTGAGCCGTACCAGTGTTCGGCGGATGGCAACCATTCCCAGGTCAAGGTCTAAGTCTCTCCACTGGAGACCCAATATCTCCCCCTGGCGCATCCCCAGGGTGAGGGCAGTCACATAGAGGGCTTGTTCCATCTGGCAATCTTGGCATGGCAAAGAAGTAGGTAATAAAGAACGTTGGAATGGCAACCAAGCCAATTAGTATGATTTGCCAAGCCTCTCCGAACTCCTTGAAGCGGGATAATCTTTTCATGCTGGTGGGTCAATCCCCCCATTCAAGCGGCGTTCTGCTTCATTTAGTATGGCGTGGAGGCGGCTCATGTACTCGTCAGAGCCATAATGAATGCCTCCTTCCCATATCTTGATCTGCAACGCAATCAGTTGTTTGGCTAGGTCAGGGTGTCGCTGGCTCTCGTTCCAGACCTCCCTTTCGTGCCGTCTAGCGTGTTTCTCGCGCTGCGATTTAGAAGGCCATAGCGTTTGCGTTTGCCACGCAGCGTAGGCGAACAAGAACCCCAGGCCTCCTTTGAAGGCCGCTTCCGGTTGCCTCTCACGCAATGGTGTTGGGCCGGACTCAATGTGTTCCTGTACGCATTCACCACCAGGCGCATCGCGAGAGCGTACACTTTGGGTACATACCCAATGGGAGTCTTCTGAGATGTATCCTTCGACCGCAAGCCAGAAGAGTAAGAGCGCAATAGCGGCAAGGGCCACCGCAGAAGCCTGCTGGCGCAACCTACGAATCTGAGTCCGCAACGCTAAGGTTGACATACCTGCCACAGCCCCCTATTGCCTTCCCTCGCCGCCCGTACTAGCTGAACCAATGTTTGATAGAGGCTCGGAGAGTCGCCATAAGAACGGGCGTAGGCATACCCTTCCCACACAAGGTCTGCATCGCACGTTTCGCTAATACCATTGGGCCACACCGCCGTGGTGGGAACATGTCCCGGACCTATGCTGGCTATAGCTATAAGTCCCGTCTCGACATCGAACCGTTGCTCCAGTATGGGAACTGGCTGGCGCTGCTGTCGGGACAGCTGCCCGTGGTGGCTGGGTAGCCAATGCCAACGGCGCTGTGTTGAGTCCTACAGCCTTGATCGCCAGGACGGGGTGAAGCTCTATGCCATTAGGAGCCACTCCCCTCTGCCCGTGGATCAGGTCGAAGAACCCTACCCCTGTGATCTCTACCTGAGCAGGGCAACTTTCAAAACGGGCCGAGGTCTTCCCGCAGATAGCCTCGAAAGATTGGCGGGCAGATAGCATTGCGTCTCGTTGGGACGACCGGCCTGCCTTAGTACACCCTACATCAACTAGCTCAACGATCATGGTCTCGCTGGGCCTACCGATTGCCGAGACGACCACATGAATATCGCTGTCATTCTCCAACTTGAATTCCAGCACTTGCGCCTGAATGATATACGTTTCCAACTCAGTCGGGGCAATCCGTCGGTCTTGGGGAAAGGTACTGGGAGCCTTCAGCTCCCGCAGTTTGAATATATCCGTCGGCTTTGGGTTGAAATCAACACGGTCGGCATCCCGGTCCGCCAGGGTCTTCACTGGCCAGCGCTCAAACCCACAGCCGGGTCCTGATGGAGTGACATTGGCGAGGGAGAAGGGCGTAGGAGTCTGCGTAGGGCTGGTAGCCGTGGGAGTCGAGCTGGCTTTGGGGGTACTTGTCTGAGTGCAAGCTACGGATAGCAGGACAAGTGCGGTGAATAGAAGAGCATAGGTGAGGAACCATGTTGGTCGCATGGAAAGCCCCTCCATGGCGGGCACTGGTTCTTTCGACAGAGACCATTACCACACTAAGGCCACTCGGGGACACGGGACGAACCCGTACCCTGTTCCTCAGTGTGATAACCAATAGCCTCTGTAACGCCCACATAATAGCACCCCAGCAATAAGTGAAGGCCCCCAGGAAACCCCAGGGGCATTCTCCTACTAGCCAGCGTGGGCGACCTACTATTCCCTGCACCACTTGCCGTCTGGCCCTTTGTGGGGGTACCAGGACTTGCCTTCCTTTTCGTACCGCTTGAAGGCTACACTGTGGGCCTGGCAGTAGTGCTCCGGCTTCTCGGCAGGCGTAGGCGCTAAACGGACTTCTCCTGTGGCATCGTCCACGACGTAGGTTCTGAGGCCGTCTGTCAGGGACGGTGAGGGACACCAGGGAACCCCTTGCCAGAGACTTAAAATCCGCTTCCTAACAAGGAGTGCGGGTTCAAATCCCGCCCCCGGCACCATATTACCCAAGTGCCACAATACGCGCATTCTGCGGGCTAGCGGGCTGTTGAAAAACCCTCTTCGAGCATCCCCCTGCCCCTTTCCTTCGCTGCGCTCAAGGACAGGCTCTGGCCAGGAAGGGGGTGAGGATTGAATCTGTGGGACACCCCCAGACCCCCGTCCATTCGGCTTTGCTCAGGGCAGGCTCCGGGGCTTCGCCCCTCTGAGCACCCCATTTTCATCACCCCTGTAGGGGTGGTTTGGCGTGATCGGATTCATGGCTTCGTGGTAAACCAGAAGTGGCACATCGTCACTTCAATACTTTGCACGCCTCCTCCACATGCTCCTTAAGACGGGAAATCCTTAGCGCCGCCAATGCGCAGTTCCAAATGGCAAGCCTCAGCGGCATCAGTTCCTCTCGTCCCACCTGGCGCGCTATGCGGCTGGCCAGCTTCCCAAAAACAGTGTCGCTCCGAAAAGGGGCCAGCCCGGAATTGGACGCCAACTCCCCGCACTTGGTGTAGTCCCTATCCGCGGCGTTTACCAACAGAAGTATGTCCTCTGTCATCCACTCTTGCCATTCTGCCGTCTCGAAGCCCTGGTGGGCACCACCACGGCCCGAAGGACCCGCCAACGCCTCTTTGATAGCGCCCTGGGCAACGGCATCCTGGATGGCGGCTCGCGCCTCCGGACCGCCCGCCACCAGCGCAAATCTGTTCATTGCGTGAATGCAAACCGCCAGCGTCTCGAAGCGTATCGCCCTGCTAGAGTCCAGCGGCATACTATGCTCCCCGGTCAGCACTACCCACTCATCATAGATGGATGCGGCAGCAGACCGGGCCGCGGTGACCAGTGCCAGCCTAAGGGCATCCATCGCCTGTTCCCGGGAATCCACTATTGCTTACTCTCCCATTTTCAATATGACATGGCTAGGCGCAGCAACAGGAATATGGCACGTGCCCTACACGCTCCCAGGTATTGTTACCAGGTCAAACTCCATGTAGGATACCCATCGTTCGCCTGCGCCTGACAAAGTAACCATGCCTAGAATAGCAAGTTTTCAGAAAGGCTTCATCTATTGCTAGGAATCCTGATTGACGCCGTCCTACCCGTCTTCATTATGGCGGGAATAGGCGTCCTGGTCGGCAAGACCCTCCATCTGGACCCAAGGCCAGCCAGCAGGCTTGCCCTCTACGTATTCTCGCCAATCCTGATCTTTTCGTCGCTTTACTCCGCCGAAATCCCATTTCGGGATATAAGGGACATATTCTTCTTCCTTGCCATATGGGTACCGCTCATGTACGCCGTGTCCTGGGCTATAGCATGGCAAATCAAGCTTAAGACCCCGGGGCGGGCAGCCTTCCTGCTAGGCACAATATTCATGAATGCAGTGAACTATGGCCTGCCGGTCTCCTTGTTCGCCTTTGGACAAGATGGATTGCAGCGAGCGCTCCTGTTCCTGGCTCCCCAGGCCATCCTCAGTGGCACCCTGGCCATCTACGTGGCATCCAGCGGAACAGCCGGTGGCATGAAGGGTATCGCGGCCGTCCTGCGCATTCCTACCTTCTACGCCAGCATCGGCGCTCTGGCCCTCAACCCGTTCCACATAGCCATGCCTGCCTTGATAGCCTCGCCCATGAAAATCATGGCAGGCGCTGCCATACCCACCATGATAATGGTGCTGGGAATCCAGCTAGCCAACGTGACAATCAAAGACTACTTGCTGCCTGCCGTGCTAGCCACGGTGGTGCGGCTTGCCCTCTCCCCGGCCCTGGCCCTGGGGATCACCATGCTGCTGGGAGTCCACGGCCTCACACAGCAAGTGATTATTGTGCTGGCGGGTATGCCAACGGCCGTGTTCACCACTATCCTTGCCACGGAGTTCGACGCCCAACCCCGCCAGGTCACAAACACGGTGGCGCTAAGCACCATCGCCAGCCTGGTAACAATTACCAGCCTCATCTGGCTTGTGGAAAGGTTCCTTTAGCAGTGTGCCACATAAGCCCTTACCACGGCTAGCATGGAAAAGTCCATCCCGTTGCTGTACAGTACCCAACTAGCACCAACCTACCCCTGAGGAGAATTATGAGAGCAGCACGCCTCGCTGGCCCCAAGCGGTTTGAGTTAGTCCAGACCGAGCTCCCACACCTCCAGGACGGACACGTCCTCATCAACTTGCAGCGGGTCTCCATCTGCGGCAGCGACCTGCGAATGTACGACCGTGTCCTCCCAGAAGAGCAGTACCCTCTGCCGGTCGGCCGGCCCTGCCACGAATGCGCCGGCGTGGTGGTGGAGAGCCGCGACGACGCATACCGCCCTGGCCAGCGGGTCATCGTCCTGCCTACCACTCACAACGGCCTGATGGAGTACATAGCCGAGCCGGCTTACCGCCTCATCCCGCTTCCAGACCACGGAGACCTGTCCACCTTGCTCATGTGCCAGCCGGTGGGTACAGTCATGTATTCTTGCCAGCGCATTGGGAGCGTCTTGGGCAAGCGCGTGGTCATCCTGGGACAGGGAGCCATCGGTCTCGCCTTCACCCAGTGGATGGCCCAGCAGGGGGCGCGCCAGGTCATAGTCACGGACCTGCTTGACTACCGTCTGGAAGCTGCCAGGCGGGCAGGCGCTACACACACCATCAACCCAACCAAAGAGCAAGTTGCCGCTACGGTGGCGGAAATCACTCACGGCGAGATGGCCGACGTTGTGGTGGAAGCCGTGGGGCGACCCGAGACGGCCAATATCATATGGGACCTGGTGCGCAAACAGGGACTGGTGGCCCTCTTCGGCCTGCCCCACGATGAAGAGACCTTCCCCTTCCGCTACAACGCCATGATGGACAAGCTGCCCACCATAGTCGTGACCGTGGGAGCGCGCACACCAGACCCTACCCAACATATCGAGGAGTGCGTAGACCTGGTGGCCCAAGGCCGGCTGGACCTGTCTCACATGATCACGCACCGTCTGCCCTTTGACCAGGTCCAGCGCGCCTACGACATGTACAGCGAAAAGCTGGACAACATAATCAAAGTGGTCTTGGAGCTGTAAGCCACACGCCCGCCCTACGAACTCCGTCGCATTAGCCGGCGAATTCCGTTGCGTCTCTCACCACGCTCCGTGTACTATACCAGGGGCAACTTCTCGCCCCTGTTATCGTTCTCTAACAGGCTGCTGAAAAAGGGGAGTCCAGAGGGGCGAAGCCCCTTTGGTGGGGGTCTGTGGGTATCCACCAGATATACTTTCCACCCCCTTCCTGATCAGGAAGGGGGCCAGGGGGATGGTCGTCCCGACGTGTCGGGATTCATCTCCATGCTAAGGAACTTTCATGGAAGACGGAATCGTGTTGCGCGACTACGCGGCCACGCTCATAAGCAAGTGGTGGGTGGTCCTCCTGACCCTGGCCGTGGCAACGACCGCCGCCATCGCCGTTTCCTCCCAGCTACCACCCCAGTACCAGGTACGAACGCAACTACTGCTGGTTCCCAGAACGTCAGACAAACTGACTACCATCCCCAACATAGGTAGCGCTCTGTCAGTGGACACGCTTTCCAACCTGGCCCTGGCAAACGACCTGCTGGAGCATATGATTCTGACCCTCAACTTTGACTACCCTGGCAGCGGTATCCCAACATCAGTGGAGTCCCTCGCCGGAATGATGAAGGTAAACATAAAGGCGGCAGAGCAAAACAGAGCCGATGTTCTGCCACTGCTGACACTGACAATTCGCGGCGGGGACCCGGTCCTGCTGAAACGCATCACAGGAACCTGGGCAACCTTATTCATTGAGCGAAATACATCTCTCTTTGCCAGTGAGTCCGCCCGCTCCTTTGACTACATTCAGTCCCAGTACGATGAGACACGCAAGGCTCTCATGGCGAAGAACCAGGAGAAGCTGGCGTACCAAGAGAAAAACACGGTACTGCCCATGCACAGCGAACTGATAACCATGGCCGGTTCGGAGCCTCAGGTTACAGCCACGGCCTGGGGCGGGGTTCCCTCTTGAATGCAGCCACAACAAGAATACAGAGAGGCGAAAATGCAAATGCAGTCAGGGCAGAGGCCATTGACAGAGTCCGAGAAGCGGTTGCTAGAGAGAAACAAGCAGGCCCAACACGACCTGCGAATGTACCTGTGGGCGAGCCAGGCCGTGAAACACTTGGCGTGGTGAAGAGTCCTGACCAGACAGGTGGCAACATTCAGGTAGGCATGGGTATAGGTGAGAAGCCCGCTCAGGGCGGCTTGTTCGAGAACTTACGTGGCGAAGCCGACAAGATTCCATTGGCCGATACCGAGCAAATGGCACTCCGCCAGCAACGAGCAGCCCAGATAACCGCAGGCCAGGCCGAGATGCCCATAGTATGCCGAGTTCGGGATTTCTTCACAATCCCTGAGCCTGTGAAAGGACGGTTCGTGGTTTAACAAGCTCACCACGAACATGGGTGATAAGGGCCTTTTTCACAGGCAGGTACTAGAAGCCTCCCCCCCTGCGCAGGCCCTCCTCCGCCTCCCGTATGTCCTTGTGGTTATCTATGGCTTTCCAGAACGCGCGGGAACGATAGGCATAGAGCTTGCCTCGCTCTGCCAGGCGTGGGAAAGTGGTCGTTTCGTGGTCGCCCAGCACCGGCAGCTCATCCCGGATGCTCGTATCCAAAACGTAGATACCGGCGTTGATCCAGTGAGGCAGCTCGCCCTTCTCCTTGAAGGCCACCACCCGCCCACTTTCCTCCACATCCACCACTCCATAGGCGCTAGGGTAGGGCACCAGCATAATCGTGGCCATTGCACCCGTCTGTTGATGGAGTTTTAGCAGCGGAGCAAAGTCCTGAGTTGTGATGATGTCCCCGTTCAAAGCCAGGACCGCCCGCTCGGAGTTGGGCACCATGCCCAAGCCTTGCTTCAACGCTCCACCCCTACCAAGCGGCGTCTCCTCCTGCGAATAGTGTGCGCGAACACCCAGGCTAGACCCATCGCCACAATACTCCCTGATGGTCTCTCCCTTGTATCCACACAGTAGCACAATATCAGTCACGCCAGCGCCCTGAAGCTGCCGGGCCTGGTACCACAGGATAGGCTTCCCGTTCACCGGCACCATAGCCTTCGCTGCACTGTCCGTCAGAGGCCTGAGCCTCTCGCCCCTCCCACCTGCTATTATAAGTGCGTACATGAATTTCTCTCTCTTCCACGTGTGTTTCCTGGCATCATAGTAGTCTATAGTCCGCACAGCAAGGCCAATCCATCCTTTCGTAAATGCGTAAGGATTGCCAGTCAGGCATCTTGACGCAACCCGTAACTTCTGTTAGCTTTTATGCCAATTGCAACAAACGCTCTACTTCTCTCCCAGTTGCAGAGGAACCCGGGAACTCTTCGCGCATGCACAGAATGATAAGTCATATTTGGCGGCCATCCAGACCCCTCTTAATTGTAGCCTTGCTCACCACTCTGGCTGCCTTATGGACAGGGTGCTCCCCATCCCACTTTCAGTCCACCTTCGATGCTGCTGGCCCAGTAGCCCAGATGCAGCTCGATCTTTTCCTCATCATATTCTGGACCGCTGCAATCGTCTTCGTGGCGGTCGAGGGCATCCTCATATACACCGTCGTCAGGTTCCGGCGCAAGCCAGGGCAAGAGATGCCCAAGCAGTGGCACGGGCATACCAGGCTGGAGGTGGCCTGGACCATCGCCCCAGCTTTGGTCCTGGTAGTGATAGCTGTGCCTACTATCACTACCATATTCAAGACGGCCAACACCCCCAATCAGGCGGAGGTGCTCGAGGTCACCGTCAGGGCACACCAGTGGTGGTGGGAGTTCCAGTACCCCCAGTTCGGTGTAGTCACCGCCAACGAGCTTCACATACCCCCTGACCCATGGGTAATAGAAGCCACCCTGGAGTCTGACGACGTAATTCACAGCTTCTGGGTGCCCAAGCTGGTAGGCAAGCTGGACGTGGTACCGAACAACACCAACAAGCTATGGTTCGCAGCATCCAGAATCGACGCAGACCCGGCCACACCGGAGCTAGACCCCTACTTTGGCCTATGCGCTGAGTTCTGCGGCACAGCCCACGCGCTGATGCGATTCCGGGTCATAGTGGAACCTACGAAAGCTGCCTTCGACGCATGGGTGGAACAGCAAAAAGCACCCCCGGTCGCCCCTGCTAGCCAGCTCGCCAAGGACGGCCAGCGACTCTTCGGAGAAAAGGGTTGCACCGTGTGCCATACCGCTACGGGGCCGGACCGCGAAGGATTGCAGAGTGCCCGCATGACATCATTCCTGCGCACGGAGCCAGGAAAGCCTGCTCCATATCCAGCGCCCAACCTTACCCACTTCGCCTCACGGACAACCCTTGCGTCAGCCACCCTGGACAACACAGATGACAGCCTCCGCAGGTGGCTGGAGGACCCAAACAAGGTAAAACCCGGCAACCACATGGCCAAGCTTGCTGGAGCTTACACCAACCCGAATCTGCGCCTCACCCCCGAGGACATCTCGGCCCTGATGGCCTATCTCCGCAGCTTGCAATGAAACCAAGCACAACGTACTCTATGTGTAACAAACTTATCCATGTGCAGCTAGTCCTGGAGGGCAACAATGGCGGCAGTTAGCGGTGCGCTCCCCCGGTGGCTACAGCGCCCAACCACCTACTCAGGTTTGTGGGGCTGGGTTGTGACCGTGGACCACAAACGGATAGGTGTGATGTACGGTGTCACAGCCTTTGCCTTCTTCCTTGTTGGCGGAATTGAGGCAGTGACAATGCGCCTTCAACTGGCCACTCCAGCCAACACCCTAGTCAACCCTGATACATTCAGCCAGCTATTCTCCATGCACGCGCTGACAATGATCTTCCTGGCCATCATGCCCCTAAGCGCTGCGTTCTTCAACATAATTATCCCGTTACAGATCGGCGCCAGGGACGTGGCATTCCCCCGTCTGAACGCGCTTAGCTACTGGGTCTTCCTCTTCGGCGGCCTGTTGCTAAATGCAGGCTGGCTGTTCGGCCGCTCCCCTGGCGCAGGCTGGTTTGCCTACTCTAACCTAACTTCTGGGCCGTTTTCTCCTGGCTCAGGAATGGACTACTACGTGCTCGGTCTCCTGGTCCTTGGGACCGCGTCTATGGCTGCGGGCTTCAACTTCGTAGTGACCATAATCAACATGCGCGCTCCCGGCATGACACTCATGCGCATGCCTCTTTTCACCTGGATGACCCTGGTAACCTCTTTCCTTCTGGTCCTGGCCATGCCAGTCATCACAGTGGCGCTCATAGAGTTGGGATTCGACCGGTTCGCTGGCACTAACTTCTTCAGGCCGGAGGGGGGAGGGGACCCCATCCTGTGGCAGCACCTGTTCTGGGTCTTTGGCCATCCTGAGGTGTACATCCTCATACTTCCAGCCATGGGAATAGTTTCAGAGGTGCTGCCCACATTCTCGCGCAAGCCACTCTTTGGGTACCCTGTTGTTGTGCTGTCCGGCGTATTCATCGGATTTATGGGCTGGGCAGTGTGGAGCCACCACATGTTCACCGTGGGCCTGGGCCCCATAGCCAACGCCACCTTCGCAATCACCACTATGTTCATCGCACTTCCCACTGGCGTCAAGGTTTTCAGCTGGATAGCAACCATGTGGGGCGGCTCTATAGAGTTCAAGACAGCCATGCTCTTCGCCATTGGCTTCATAGTCCTGTTTATCATCGGCGGACTGAGCGGCGTCTCCCACGCCTCTCCTCCAGCCGACGCTCAGCAACAGGACACCTACTACATAGTGGCGCATATCCATTACGTCCTCTTTGGCGGCTCCATCTTCGGCCTTTTCTCCGGCATGTACTACTGGTTCCCCAAGGCAACCGGCCACCTGCTCCACGAAGGCCTGGGAAAGCTCCACTTCTGGCTGGCCTTCATCGGCATGAACATCACTTTTGCCCCCATGCACTGGCTGGGGTTGGATGGAATGCCCCGGCGGATTTACACCTACAACTCCAACATGGGATGGGACTTCTGGAACCTGGTAGCCACCGCCGGCTCATTGCTGATAGCAGTGTCCACCCTGGTCTTCTTGTGGAACGTCTTCACCACCATGCGCAAGGAAAAGGATGCCCCGGCAGACCCCTGGGACGGCAGGACACTGGAGTGGTCCATATCATCGCCGCCGCCAATCTACAACTTCCGGACCATCCCCAACGTGTACGCCCGCGACGCCTTCTGGCACCAGAAGTACGTAGAGGGGTCCGATGGCAGGCCCCGGCCAGTTCCAACGGGCGGCGCTACGGCCCATTCCGAGGGTCACGAAGCCGCCGAATCCCCGCACGATATTCACATGCCAGGCCTGTCCTATTTCCCAATCATATTGGCGCTGGGCCTCGCCTTGACAGCGGCTGGGATAATGATTCACTTGGCCGTGGTAGCCGCGGGCGTGCTGATTACCTTCTTTGGTATCTATGGCTGGGCGTTCGAGCCGGCCGATCCTGAATAGCGATTTCCTACCTGGAGCGTACACCTTGATTCATGCTTCCTCCCCTGCCCATCCCGCGCCAGTGGAAACCACCACTGGACTGAACAATCGCAAGCTTCTGATGTGGATCTTCCTGGGATCCGACTGCATGTTTTTTGGCTCCCTTATTGCCACCTACCTTCTGTACCGTGGCAAAAGCCTTGTGGGGCCATACGCCCACGAAGTGTTCAACATACCATACACATCAATCAGCGCCTTTGTTCTGCTGATGAGTAGTCTGACAATGGTACTGGCGCTGTCCGCCATCCACCGTGGCGACATGCGGGGCCTCAAGGTATGGCTTCTGGCGACTGCCTTGCTGGGAACTGTGTTCGTTGGCGGCCAGTACTTCGAGTTCACCACATTCGTCAATGAAGGGCTAACACTCAAGACAAACCTATTCGGCACAACCTTATTCGTCCTAACAGGCTTCCACGGCGCTCACGTGACAGTGGGAATCATCATACTGCTCTCCTTCTACCTGGTGGCCGCTCGCGGGCGACTGAAGCCGGAGCAGCACCTGAACATTGAATTGGCGGGCCTTTACTGGCACTTCGTTGACGTGGTATGGATAGTCATCTTCACCGTGGTCTACCTGACAGAAACACCCAACATAGTCACTTAGAGGGAAAGACGGTCCAATCATGGCCATGAACCATACAGCACCAACCAGCGAGCGCGCCCACCCCACACCCGCCAGGTATACCGCCATAGCCCTGATCCTGGCGGTCATAACCGTGGTTGAAGTGGCCATAGTCTACACAAAGTTCTTGCAGCCCGTCCTAATTCCATTGCTACTGGTTCTCTCCGCCACCAAGTTCGCAATGGTAGCTATGTTTTTCATGCACCTTCGCTTTGACAACCGGCTGTTCTCTGTAATGTTCGTCGGCGGGCTGCTGCTGGCGTTGGCAGTAATCATTGCTTTGATGACCCTCTTCGGAGTCTTCTTCGCTTAGCGGTTCTATGGAGCACACAAGAGTATGGGAGACCGACTGCTTTCGGCCATTTGGGTTCCGGTCCTAGCGATCATCGCCACTGCGGCTATTGTAATCGGCGTTGGGGAGCTCCTCCTAAAGCTAGCCTCTCTGAAGCCAGAGATGTCTGGCGTAAAAGAACCATTCTCTGTCATCGTGGCGCTGGTTCTGGCAGTGGGCATCCTTCTGGGGGCCACCTTTCTGGCCAGAGACGGCAACTCCTCCCGGGGCTAACCCCGTTCGGACATCGGTGTACCTTGCTATGCATCATGCTTAGGAGCACCCAGTGGCAGATCCCCAGGCGACCTTCTCTTGGTGGCATTGGCACTTTCATCCAGACATAGTTCTGGGCATGCTCCTTCTGGAAGGTCTCTACCTCCTGGGCATCGGCCCATTGCGGAAACGGTTCGCCCTGGCATCCTCCGTAGAAACCCGGCATGTGGCTCTGTTTTCCCTGGGGATGCTGGTGCTCTACGCAGCCCTAACGGGGCCTATACACGAGCTGGCCGACAACTTCCTGTTCAGCGCGCACATGGTGCAGCACCTCCTCATGATCCTCCTTGTGCCTCGCCTGCTGCTGGCGGGAACACCGGGCTGGCTGCTCCGCCCCCTGGTCCGGCCACCACTCATCCTGGCTCTGGGGCGCTTTCTTACCAACCCGGTCATCGCCTTCCTCATATTCACCACAGCGCTTTCCGTATGGCATCTGCCCTTCCTGTACGACCTTACCCTGCGCAGCCACGCAGCTCACGTTACAGAGCACCTGATGTTCATAGCCTCCGCAGTCATCATGTGGTGGCCCTTGATGAGCCCGCTGCCAGAGCTGCCCAGGGCCAGCTACCCCATACAGATAGTCTACCTGTTCTTCCTGTCGCTGCCCCCGGGCTTCATTGGCGCGGCAATCACATTCTCCCGCCGCGTGCTCTATCCCTGGTACGACACCGTGCCGCGTATCTGGGGACTGTCCGCCATTGCCGACCAGCAGGTTGGTGGCCTGATCATGAAAATCCCCGGCGCGTTGACATTCATGGTGGTCCTTGTCGTAGTGTTCTTCGCCTGGTATAAACGTGAAGGTGACAGCTACCCGGACCAGCCCAGTGAGAACCAGCCGGACAGGCTAGAACCAAGCCACGCATCAATCCCCAAAAAGTAGACATAAAGCGTACGTCAGGTTGACGCCCCTTGGAACCGAATGTTACATTGACGTGGATGCCCGAGAGGTATGGGGATACAGGGGTGTAGCTCAGCCCGGTAGAGCAGCGGTCTCCAAAACCGCAGGTCCGAGGTTCGAATCCTCGCGCCCCTGCCATATTCGATCCCACCAAAGACAACACGTTGGCCCAGGGCCATGCTCTCACAGACCGCCATCCCAAACCATGAAATGTTGCAATACTTGCACCCGGGTGGTATAGTTCGACAGTGCAACAGTTAGCCACTGAAAATACCTTGGTCGCCTCTCCTACGGACTGCTCAGCTCAGCTTCTTGAGGTGGTGCCACTTCTTATGCGCCACATTCGCAGCGAGATGCGCAGGCACGGCATGCCTGGCCTGTCGGTCGCCCAGTTCCGAACCCTCATCTACCTACAGCGGCATCCAGGCACTTCGCTTTCAGAGGTGGCGAATTTCCTGGGCCTCACCATGCCATCAACATCCAAGCTGGTGGACCGCCTGGTCACCGGCAAGTCAGTCTCCCGCCGCATTGCCCAGGACCGGCGCTGCATCAGCCTCTCCCTAACCGAGCGCGGGCAGACTGCCCTGGAACTGGCGAGGCTTGAGGCGCGAGAGCAACTGTCGGAGAGTCTCAAACTTTTGTCGCAACAAGAATTGGCCACCATATACGCTGCTTTGAGGGTCCTAGAGGTGGCGTTCACACAAGGAAGTGCAGATGTCAACATACTTTAGACTAGCCTCTCTAGTCTTAGGATATAAGAACCGCGTCGCACTCGCATTCCTGTGCGTGATTGGGGCAGGTTCCTTTCTCCTCATCACACCCAAGTTGCTGGCATGGGCAATTGACTTCGGCATCGGGACACAGCACGAGCAACAGTACCTGGTCCTGCTGGTGGCGGCTCTGGCGATTTTTGGGACCGCCGGCCTGCGCTCCATATCCGCATTTGGCCAGCAATACCTGGGCCAGTGGCTTGCCCAGCGAGTGGCCTACGATCTTAGGAACGCAATATATAACCGGCTGCAGCGTCTCTCCTTCGTCTACCACGACACGCACCAAACGGGGCAGTTGATGTCTCGTGCCACCCAGGACGTCGAGGCAACGCAACAGTTCATTCAGATGGGCGTCTTGCGTGCGTCATACTTGGTAATAATCTTGATAGGTGCAATGGTCCTCATGGTGCTCAGCAACTGGCGGCTCACGCTCGTTACATTTCCGTTCCTTTTTGTCATCGCTGCAAGCGCTGGTGTTTTCAGCACGTTGCTCCGCGCTACGTGGACCAGGGTGCAGGAAGGGCTGGCCAGACTCACCATCGTCCTGCAGGAGAACCTGTCGGGCGCGCGCGTTGTGAAGTCATTCGGCCGTGAGGAGTTGGAGATAGCAAAGTTCACAAAGGAAGCTGAGTTGCTGTTTGATGCCTCATATGACGCCACCAGGCTGCAGTCTATCTCAGTTCCAACTATGGCAGCCATCTGGATGTTTGGGCTGGCGGCCACAATCTGGTTTGGTGGGCAGGAGATAGTGGCGGGACGTTTGACGCAGGGTGGGTTGGCGAGCTTCGCTCTCTATCTCACACTTTTGCAGCAGCCGCTACGGGCCCTTGGAATGGTGGTCAACGTGACTGCCAGGGCCTATTCTGCCGGCAAACGCATCTTCGAAATCCTGGATGCAGAATCTGCTGTGAGAGAGGCTCCAGACGCTGTGACGTTGGGCCAAGGGACTGGGCATGTCCGCTTCGAGGGTGTTTCGTTCGGGTACAACAGGCTCAGCCCGGTCCTGCACGACATCAACATTGACGCTCGACCTGGACAAGTAATTGCTCTGCTCGGACCCACAGGCAGCGGCAAGACTACCATCGTGAACCTGCTGCCGCGGTTCTATGACGTATCAGAGGGACGCATAACTATAGATGGGAAGGACATTCGCGGTATTACCATTGCTTCACTGCGGCGGTCCATGGCGATTGTGCAACAGGACGTGTTCCTGTTCACCGGCACCATACGGGACAACATATCGTACGGAGCGCCTGTCGCCACGCAGGAGCAGATTGAGGAAGCAGCTAAAACTGCGTTTATCCACGACTACATAAAAGCTCAGCCCCAGGGGTATGACACCTGGGTAGGCGAACGCGGGCTCACCCTGTCTGGAGGCCAGAAACAGCGGGTGTCCATCGCTCGGACGCTGCTCCTGAATCCTACCATCCTGGTGTTGGACGACTCCACAGCCAGCGTGGATACAGAGACTGAGTACATCATCCAACAGGCGCTCCAGGAGGTAATGAAGGGCAGGACCACATTTGTGATTGCCCAGCGACTGCGCACTGTGAAAATGGCCGACCAGATACTGGTGTTGAACAAGGGAACGGTTGTAGAACACGGCCGCCACGAGGAACTGCTCAGGCAAAACGGTTTCTACAGGCGTATCTATGATCTTGAGTTGCGAGACCAAGAAGAAGCGCTGGATAAGGCGCAGCCTCTGGCACACCAGATTGCAGCGACATAGCAGAATGGGATCTAGCAGGCTACTGAAAAAAGGGAGTCCAGATGGACGAAGCCCCGGAGCCTGCCCTGAGTGAGCCGAAGCCCTGAGCAAAGCGAATGGGGAAGCCGAAGGGGTGGGGGTCTGGGGTATCCCCCAGATAAACTTACCACCCCCTTCCTGGCCAGGAATGGGGCTAGGGGGATGGCCGCCCCGACGTGTTGGGGTTCATCACCCTTCCAAGGAGATGCGATGAATCAAGTTTCAGATAGGGAGGAAGTCTAATGCGCATGGGTGGTTATGGCGACGGCGGAATGCATGGCGGCGGCGGTCCGGGCGGAGGCGGTGGCCTGCGGCGCGCCGTGGACGGATGGTCAGACGATACTCTGGGTAAGGCGTACGACCAAAAGGTTGTAGTGCGCCTGGCAGGCTATGTCCGTTCATACAAAGCGCGGGTGATCATAGCGACCGTAGGCACGGTGCTTTTCTCCTTCGCATCATTTACACTGCCGACACTCGCCGGCAGGGCTGTGGACCAGGCCGTGAAAGGCAACCTCCACGAGCTTTCCATCATTGGCCTTCAAATGGTCACCTTGGCGCTTGTCTCCTGGGCCTCTTATTTCGGCTTCATGAACACAACAGCGTGGATGGGACATCGCGTCCTGTTAACGTTGCGGCGAGAGATGTTTATACACCTGCAAAAGCTCTCCCTGAGTTTCTATGACCGGAACGAAGTAGGACGGGTCATGTCCCGTGTCCAGAACGACGTGACAGCACTGCAAGAGCTACTTACGGCGGGGATGTTTTCAGTCCTTGCGGATGTCCTTGGCCTGGCGGTCATACTGTTCTGGATGTTCAGGCTTGACTGGGCACTGGCGTTGGCCACTATGGCGGTGTTGCCGTTCCTGCTGGTGGTGCTATGGGTATGGCAAAGCCGGGCGAAGAAGGCGTTCATAGAGGTGCGGCAGGCAATCGCCATTGTAAACTCTAACCTGCAAGAGAACATATCCGGCGTGCGAGTAATCCAAAGCCTGAATCGCGAGGATGAAAACCTGCGCCGGTTCGACGCCATAAACACCAAAAACCTCAACGCAAACGTCCAGGCCGCGCGGATCACAGCGCTGGTGAACCCGGCGCTTGAAATATCAGTGGCCACCGCCACAGCAGTAGTAATCTTTTTCGGCGGCATCCGCGTACTCAACGACGCCACCACCGTAGGAGTGATTGTGGCGTTCACGCTATACGTCCAGCGGTTCTTTGACCCGGTGCGAGAGCTGGTGATGCAATACGCGCAGTTGCAGCGCGCCATGGCTGGCGGACAGCGGGCATTTGAGGTGCTAGACACCAAGCCAGAGATTGCGGATAAGGCCAACGCCGTCAAGCTGGCGCAGATACGAGGTGAGATTGCGTTCGAGCACGTTGATTTTAACTATAGCGCCGACGTGCCTGTGCTGCGCAATATCAACCTGCACGTAGCCCCAGGGGAAACCATTGCCCTGGTAGGCCCGACAGGCAGCGGAAAGACAACTATCACTGCCCTGGTCGCCCGCTTGTACGACGTCACGTCCGGCAGCGTGCGGATTGATGGTCACGACGTACGTGACTTAGAGCATAATTCCCTGGCAAGCCAGATGGGAGTTGTTCTACAAGACCCGTTCCTATTCTCAGGCACGGTGAAGGACAACATTCGTTACGGTCGCCCGGAGGCCACGGATGATGATGTCATCCAGGCGGCCACGGCAGTGGGCGCTCATGAGTTCATCATGG
>SHYF01000002.1 GCA_009692985.1 Dehalococcoidia bacterium | reverse complement strand
GGCCCGCAAAGCTCGATGCGGTGGCATGTAAGGCAACCGTGGGGGTGCTCCGATATGAGCATCTCCAAGATACCTCGTTGCACCTGGCGCAGGGAATCTGTGGATGTCTTGATTACCATGCCAGGTCTGACCGGAAGGGTACACGAGGCCGTGGGCGGCCTGAGCTGTTTCTCCTTGACCTTTTGGCCGTCGCGCTCCACCTCAACCTCCACCTCCTCCTGCACCACGCACATGCGGCAGGCGGCAAACGGCTTCATGCCAGTGTGGTAGCAAAGGTACGGAACGTAGATGCCAGCCTCCATCGCAGCCTCCAACGCCATGGCGCCGGGCTTTGCCTGGACCTGGTGGCCGTCAACTGTGATTGTTATGCGGTTGTCGGTAGTCATGATTCGCCTGTATGGAATGCCTGTTGTATCTGCGTTTTCAATAACTCCTTCGACCATCCCCCCCCCTTCCTTCGAGGAAGGGGGGGGAGAGAAGAGAGTTGGGGGACACCCCCAAACCCCCGGCAAGTTCTTGAGCAACCTGCTATCGCCTGGAACGCTGGGGCGTCAGGTACTCTCCAGTACAAACGCCCGCTAGACACCGCTTGTCTTGAATATGGGCGGCAAACTCATCCGCAAATGAGTTGAGCGCCGACTGCACCGGATTGAATCCGAGTTGACCGTGGCCGCACAGGGAGCCGACCGCCATGCTTTTCCCAATGTCACGCATCAGGTCTATATCGCCCGGCTGGGCCTGGAAACGGCAAATGCGCTCCAAAATCTCCAGCATGTGGGTTGTCCCCAGCCGGCAAGGGAAACATTTGCCGCACGACTCGTACTGGCAGAAGGCCACCAGCAGGCGCGTCAGGTCCACTGCGCAGGTGGTATCGTCGGCGACGATGATGCCGCCAGAGCCAAGGATGGCACCCGCGCGGGCCATGGCGTCGAAGTCCATGGCAATATCCAGCTTGTCGGCAGTGAGCACGCCGCCCAACGGCCCACCCGTCTGCAGCAGCTTCAGGTGCCTTCCTTCAGGCACACCTCCCGCCATCTCTTCCAGGGCATGGCGTAGCGTCATGCCCATAGGGACCTCCATCATGCCAGGCCGCCGGATGCTGCCGGAGAGGCATAGGATGGCCGTGCCCTTGCTGCGCTCCGTTCCTATGCCAGCGAACCATGCACCACCCTTGGCTATGATCTCCGGCACGTAGGAAAGCGTCTTGATGTTGTTGATGTTGCTGGGCTTACCCCAGGCTCCAACGGCGGCTGGAAAAGGTGGACGATACCGCGGCATGGCCCGCTTCCCTTCCACTGCCTCCATAAGAGCCGTCTCCTCGCCGGATACGTACGACTCACCCACCAGGGAGACTTGCGCTTCGAAGCTGAAGCTACTGCCAAGGATATTCTTGCCCAGAAGCCCGGCCTGATACGCGTGGCGAAGGGCCGCTCTGCTGCGCTCGATGGGGCCTTCGTGGCCGTGGCGGATGAATATGATGCCGTTGCTGGCCCCTGTAGCGTAGCCCGCCAGTATCATGCCTTCGACAAGGGTGTGTGGGTCGGATTCTAAAATGCCTTTGTCGTTGAATGCGCCGGGGTCGCCCTCTTCGCAGTTGCAAAGGATGTACTTCACCGGGCCTGGGGAGCCAGCAATGAACCGCCACTTGGTGCCTGTTGGGAAGGCGGCTCCCCCCCTACCTCTCAACCCAGACGCCGTCACCTGCTCCGTTACCTGCTGGGGTGTCATCTCACTGAGCGCTTTGTCCAGGGCGGCATAGCCACCGGCAGCTATGTACTGGTCTATGTCAGTGGGGTCTATGTGGCCCGCGTTGCGCAAGGCGACGCGCACCTGACCCTTCATCATAGGCAGGTCGTGCAGGTCGGGTATGCCAAGTGCAGGACCACCGCCCAGAGCCGCCAGCGCCCGCTGCGCCACGGGACGCCCATTTACCACGTGGGATTGCACCAGCTCAGCCACCTGGTCCGGGGTCACATTACCGTAGAAGACACGAGGGCCGCCTGGAATTGTTATGTCTACTAAAGGCTCGGCGTAGCAGAGGCCCAGGCATCCAACCTCGCTCACCATAGCCCCCCTGCCCTTGGCCTGGAGTTCCTTCCGAAAGGCCTCTTCAACCTCGCCCGCACCTGCCGCCAGGCCGCACAGGGCTGTGCCTACTCGGATGCGCGGCTGGGCTTCCCGTAGGCGCTCCCGCTCCTGGGCACTGTGTTTCAATGCTGCGTAGGCTTGAGTCATGGGTAGGGAGTCCAGGCTGGCTCTAAGTCGCAGATGGCGTCGTCGTTCACTGGCGGGCACCCACGGAGCGGCCCTGGCCACTGGCGTCCTTGGGAGCTTGTAGTTTGGAGACCTTCTCACGTGCCGCCTGGGGCGTCGCTCTGCCCACGAGTTGATGGTCTATGGCCATCACCGGGGCCTGGGCGCAGGCACCGAGGCACGTGTTGTACTTGAATGTTACGCCACCATCAGGCGTGTCGCCCTCCGAGGCCAGGCCCAGGGAGTCCAGGGCAGCTTTCACAATGGCAGGAGCGCCCAAGAGATGGCAGGTAGGCCCCCAGCACACCTCTAGGATGTGCTGACCAGGCGGGGTGAAGCGGAAGTTGGTGTAGAAAGATGCCACGCCCCAGACATCGTTGACTGTGGTGTGGGTGAGATCCGCCACCTCTTCGATAGCCTCCGAGGGAATGTAGCCGATGGCGTCCTCAACCGCCAGAAGCGAGGAAAGAACTGTGACAGTGCCGTCCTGGCGTTTGGCCAGCGCCTGGCGAATGGTCTGGCGCAGTGCATGGCTCTGAGAAGTCACAGGCTACTCCCTGGAAGTAGAGCGAGGAAACAGTATGAGAATAATATCACAATCTTTGAAGAGGGTTCAATACACGAGCGGGCACAAAACCTGACGAGCGTGGCGTGCTTGAACCTGGCTAGTCACCAAATGTATAGTGATGGTACCAGTTCGAATCCCCTACGGGGGGCTCTGTGGCCAGTACTCGAACTTTCTGCGGCCCGACGTAGCGGCCAGGCGGAGGCACTTGCTGGCTACATCCTGAGACATGGGCTTCACTTGGACTCGTTCCTTCCATCCGTGCCACTATTCCTCACTCCTCACTACGCAGGCAATCTGATGACACACCCACTCTAGACTCAAGAACTCAGCGAACAAGCGGTTGAAGAACTTGCGGCTGACCCTGCATTCCGTTGCCTCAGGTCCGGCCATCTGCCAACTTGGATAATCTATCTTTATTATCCAGTCTTCTTCATCTATCAGTTCCGCTGACAACGCTAGAGAGTTGAACCGCTCCTCCAGTATCTTGGTATCGACGACTATTGCAATAACCATGTTCCCAAGATAGAACTCCCACAACGCATCCAGATTGTAGATTGACAACGTGAAAGGGTAGTAGGCGAGATTCTGCCATTTGGATGCATTAGCAACCGCTAGCATTGGCTGACCTTTACATTTCTGTCTCACCGAGTCCATCCAATCCAGTTCGCCTTTGTACGTTACGACATAGAAAAGGCCCTTTCGACTTCTTCCCAACTCAGACCGTCTTTCCTTGCCTTCCGAATGATGGCGTCCATCCTCTCTCTATGATTCACCTCTTCGCCGCGAACTGCGAATCTTTTGAACTCGCCCTGTATTCCGTACAGGTCACGCGTCGTGCCGGTTTTCAGGTAGTCCACTATTCTCTCGATCCCCGTCGATTGCCTCCTTGCTCTCTGGTTCCTATTCCTCCCCGACTTCACTTCGACAATGGCGAGCAGACTGTCTCCCCGCACCGCAGTGATATCGCCGTACCGGAGGCAATGGGTGAGGTCGTTCAATATACCAATGCCCCCCAGGTTAAATACTTTTTGCAGCAGGCGCCATTCCTCCCGCAATCCTACTTTTCCGGATACGAAGCCAGATGCCTCCTTGAAACGCATGGGCTTGATGTCATACTTATCAACGTACGTGAACGCAAGGGCGTCTCCAACATCCTTCAGAATGTGCAACACCCGCTTGTACCCTTCCAACCTGCTCTTTCGAGCTAGGATCGCGCTCTTGAGCTGACGCGCGTGAGTCTTAGTCTGGCCTCGAACCATCGTACCCACTCAAGGCTGCCTTGGCACTCTTGATCTGGGATCTGATGACTCGTATCCTGTTTTCCACATACTGGATTCTCCCCAACAGCGTCCTCTGCAAACTCAAGCATGTTTCCCTCGCCGACGATGGATCCGCTCTCAGACCACGGATGACACCCATCATTTGCATCACAGACCGCTTGTAATAGCCGACAATTGGAGGTAGAGACGACAATAACTCGGCTTCATGCCGTGCATCCCCGGCTACTTGATTCATCGTGTCTCTCTGCTGGGCTGGGCGCTGCAATAATCCTTCACGTTATGGGCCTCGTGGTTTCAAGTGGTGCACCCACTGAACGCCCGTTCAACAAACGGGTGAGTTGCCGGCGACGTTGTGTGGGGGCTGGTGGGCCATAGGGGATTCGAACTTTGCCTGGTTCGCCACGCAGGTAATTCTTCACCTGTCCTTACACAAGCTCACTCTGCCCTCCCCATCTCCTCTTCCGCCTGGCGCGCCACCTCGATAGCCAGCTTCAGGCTGTAGTTGGTACCCCTATCCTCCGGATAGACCTGGCTCATTGCCGCCAGCCACAGACCTTTGACGGGCGTCCTGGTGGAAGGCATCTTTTCACTGTAGTTGACAGTCACAATGGGCTGGGCAGCAGGCTCTTTGTGCACGTAGTAGGTCTCTATCCAAGACTCGTCAAAGTCGGGGTTGATCTTCTTCATGTGGGGTATGTACTCCTGGACGATCTCCTCTGGCGACTTGGACCAACGTGGGTCGTAGCGGGTGACGTAGTTGGCAGTATAGACGATGTGCTTGCCACCGTACTCCGAAGAGGGCACCAGATTGGTCTGCTCCAGCACCAGAAGGAATGGGATGTCCGGGTCGGCGATGTTCAGCCAGTAGATGGGCGACAGGCTTTGCCTGAGCACCCAGATGACTGCAATGGCGCCCTCGTAGTCCACCCCGTGCAGCTTGGCTGCGTACTCCTGAGGCAGCTCCAGCAGGCGCGGCAGAGCAAAGCTAGGAATGGTGGCGATGACCAGGTCGAAGGGGCGCTGGGCGGGCTGGCCTTCCTGGGATTGGACTTCCAGACCAGTGACGCGGCCGCCCTCCGTAAGGATACGGTTGACGGATGTGCTGGTGTGGATTTCACCGCCCCGCTGCTTTATGCGCTCCTCCAACGTGTCTATCAGGACTCCCCAGCTTCCACGGATGTAGCCCAGCTTCTCCTTGAATGTCTTGTCCCTGGAAGAGACCCGCGTAGCGAACTTGGTCCATAGCCACGGCATTGCGATCTGGTCGTGGTAGGTGGTGAACTTGCCTTTGAGCAGCGGCTCCCAGATCACCTCGTAGTTGCGTTTTCCCGCCCACTTGCGCATGAAGGAAGCAGCCGTTGTGTTTTCGAACTTCCGCCAGTTCTTGACCCGTTGCAGGTAAACCGTCACCAGCCCCAGCCGCACGCGGTCTATCAGGCTGACGGGCTTGAACCGCAGCAGGTCCATGGGCGTGGAGAACGGGTATATCTTGCCTTTGTAATAGAAGGCTGTCTTGGAGTCTTCCCATATAAGCCGGTCGCCAAGCCCCAGCTCATTCAGCAGCCCGATGATGGTGGTGTCTGAAAGGAACAGGTGGTGGTAGAACCGCTCCAGCCGTCCGCCACCAACGTCGAAGGTTGAAGCCAGGCCGCCCAGAAATGGCGCGCGTTCGTAGAGCGCCACCTGGTGGCCTCGCTCGGCCAAATAGTAGGCTGCGCCCAATCCACCAACGCCGCCTCCGATGATGCCTACCTTCAAGGGGCATCCCTTGCCCTGCTGGGTTGCTCCACAGAAGCGTTGCCTGTCCCCAGGCGCACCAGTTGCACCAGGGACTCCTTACCCATCCACAGGTACAAAAGCCCCAGAAGAGTTACCGGCACCAGCAAAGCTACGTGCAAGGCAACAGTGTATGCAAGGGCGGCCTCTCGCTGGACGCCCAGGACCACCAGCGTGGCCACGGCGAACAGCTCGAAAGGCCCGATGGCACCTTGAGAGGAGGGCAGCGCCGAACCCAGGTTGGATGTGCATACCACGGCAAGCATTGCCGCAGCCATGCCTGTCAATCCGCCGAGGGACGATGCCAGTCCAAAAGAGAGGGCAACAAAGTAGTACATTGCTCCTTCGGCCAACCAGACCGCGAGCGACAGCAGCAGGAGCAAGGGAATGCGCCCTGGATAGCGCAGGACACCCAGGCCAGCGACGAACGTCTCCAACAACCCCAGGATGCGCGCCTTCACTCTGACAGGCAATGGCTTGACCAAAAGGCCGGTCAAGGCGAGCGCTCTCGGAGGGTCATAGGCCATCATCACCATGAGTCCCAGGACCAACACGAAGGGCGCAACAACCGCCGATACCAGGAGGGGCCACGGTATGCTCATGCTCCTAGCCACACCCTCCACCAGGCCGGTTACTGGCAGAACAAGAGATAGAGCAACCAAGACGAAGAGAAGCACCACGCCATCCACGACCCGCTCCACAAGTATGGTGGCTAGAGCCGCAGACTTGCTCACGCCTTCCCGCTGGCCCAGGTAGTAGCTGCGCACCAGCTCTCCCAGGCGCACCGGCAGTAGGTTATTGGCCATGTATCCTACCACCACCACTGGAAACAGCCTGCCCGCGGCTATGGGCTGCAAATGGAATAGAAGCAGCCTCCACCGCAGAGTACGGAAGAGCGCTCCCAGGAAGTAGACTGCCACGCCAGGTATAACGAATAAGTAGTTGGCCTCCTTCAGGCTTTGCATCGTCTCCTTGAGATCGACGCGCCAGAGCAGGAGGCCCAGGAATAGCAGGCTAAAGGCCAGGCCTAGCCATAAGCGGGGACTACGCAAGGTACGACCACCTTTTTCTTGGCCGGTTTGTGGAGTCCAGTATACGTGGTGGAGATTTGCTGGCACAAGTCAAAGTGTATGCTGGTTCCCGTTGGGGTGCTGGCAGCCAACGGCACTAGCAGGCTACTGAAGAACCCTTTCGACCATCCCCCTGACCCCCTTCCTGCCAGGAAGGGGGTAGAAAATAAATCTGGGGGGTACCCCCAGACCCCCACCCCTTCGGCTTCCCCATTCGCTTCGCTCAGGGCTTCGGCTCACTCAGGGCAGGCTCCAGGGCTTTGCCACTCTGGACTCCTCCTTCTCAGCAGCGTGCTACCGCCAAGGCCAGCCTTCGCCCCAGCTATGGGCAGCATGAGGGTACCTGGCCTCCATAAGCGCCAGATGCTGGTCATCCAGCAGGGGCAACGGCAGCCTTTCCAGCCGATCCTTCCATTCGGCGGAGGCACCCTGTACGCCAAATATGGCGCTGGCGGCAATATTCTTGCTCTGGACTAGCACTTTGAAGTCGCCCATGCCGCCGGCGCGGGCCAGATCCAGCATCGCCATGCGGTTGGCGTCCCTCTGCCTCTGGCCCAGTCCGGATGTTGCCAGGCGACGCTGGAAGGATTGCATCCCCAGGTTGTTGAGGAAGACCGCTTGGGTCTGCAACGGCTGGCTGGCCAGGCCGTATCTGGCTCCCAAAGATGCAACGGCGGTGAAGTCCACGTGGGCCGTAATGTCCTGCTCGCCCACCCGCACATAGGGGCTGGACGCCAAAGTGTGGCGATAGTAGCAGCGAAGCGTTCCGGGAAAGCGATGCCGCGAGTACAGATCCTGGGCCTCGTACCCGTAGTCCACGGTCAGCACAAAGCCGCGCTCCAGGACGGCGGCCACATCTTGCACCCAGGAGTCGAGTTCAAGACACAACTCCGCTCGCTGTCCCTCCTCCAGGGACACCCCTTCTCCAGCCAGGCGGGCGACGAGAAGGGGTGTAGAAGGTTCATCCTCCACCTCCAGAAATCGCCCATCCTTATAGGCAACGTATATCTCCTGGAGTCGGCCATTGCGAATGGTAACGCGATGGACAGGCAGGGCATCCAGCAGCTCGTTGGATAGAATACAACCGGTCACGCCCTTGAGCGGGAGTCCGGCGGCAATTAGACGCTCAAAAGAGCCATCGCCAGGACTCGAGGCCAGCCTGGCGGACCTGTCCACGGCCACGTATTGCAGCGCCTGCCTGAAAGAGGCGTCCAAATGCTCGGCGTAAGCGGTGATGTCCCGAGCAAGCTGGCCAGATCCGGCGCCTGGCTCCACCACCACAAAGGGGCGAGGGCAGTCCAGCAGCCTCCACATCTCCTCTAGCAGGAGGGCCAGGATAGCGCCAAAGACCGGGTGGGCGGAAGGAGCGGTAAAGTAGTCGCCAGCAGAGGCGGAGGCGCTTGTGGTTGTATAGTAGCCGCCCCGGGGCCAATACAACACCAGTGCCATGAAGTCAGCGAATGTTATTTTCTGGCGGGCGGCAATCCGCTCTACCAGGACATCTTGTAAGGAATGGAGTGTCACGCTGCCGTTCCAGGGGACATTAACCAGTCAGCCAGACAGTCGCAACCCGTACAGAATCTACGGAAAACTTAGTGTATCAGCGCGGCGCGGAACCTGACAAAAAGAAAGGCGTACCGCTTATGAAGTACATCCACTGGCACTACACGACAGAACCTATAACCACTCGTTCTCTCGCCTGGCGATGCCCCTGTTCCAGGTGGAACTGGACACGGAGTTGCGAAACAACTGCACCTTGCCGCACTGCTTACATGTACCCTGGCTGGTAGGCCCGTTGGGGGTCTCAATTAGCCAGAAGTGAACGCACTCATCAATGGGGGATAGGCTTGTCTGGGAAATCGCCGTCGCCTGGGAAAGGATAACATTCCCTAGCGAACCTTGGAACCGAGTTAGCCCCTCACCGATGGCGTCTAGCACTTATCTACGCCTCACTTCTAGGTGGCGGGAAACTTGTGACGACTGCAGCAAAAGACAGTATATACAAGAGTTCAGGCTGTGTCAATGTTGAGAGCCTTAGAGCCTGGCGTAAGAGCGCTTACGGATTTCGTAGAAATCTGGGATTGAACGGGCCAACGGGCAAGCGAACATACGGGCATACGGGCACGCACGCATGGCGATGCGAATGGCATGGACGGGATGAAGATGAGCCAGACCAGAGATGAAGGAAGGCGGTAGCATTGAGTTGAACGGTGCCGGGCAACAGCGCAGTTCCGTGCCTCCACCAGCTATAATGTCCCAAAGCAAAGCCAAAGCAAAGAAGGAGCGTTGATGAAAGCACTGGTATTGGAGTCGCCCGGCGCTATCCCCAAGATGGCGCTGCGAGATTTGCCGGAGCCGGAGCTAGGGCCTAGGGACGCGCTGCTCCGCGTGCTGGCCTGCGGCTTCTGCCACCACGACCGCCTGGCCATGATAGGCGTACTGCGCCGTGGCATCCGCCAAGGCGCTATTCTGGGCCACGAGATCTGCGGCGAGGTCGTGCGCGTCGGCAGCGAGGTCAGCCGCATCCGTGTCGGACAGCGGGTCGTTCCGCTGCTAACCCAGGCCTGCGGCGAATGCCAACGGTGCCTGGCGGGCCAGGAGCACCGGTGCCTGAACGGAGCAGGCATAGGTCACGCGGAGGCAGGCGGATTCGCCCAGTACGTGCGGGTGCGGGAGACGGCGCTGGTGCCGGTACCGGACGACATGCCACCAGAGCAGGCATGTCTTCTCACCTGCCCCATAGGCGTGGCGTTGCAGGGCGCTCAGGACATCGCCGGCGTGACTCCATCGGACGAGGTGCTGGTAACGGGCGCCAGCGGCGGGCTGGGCGTCCACGCGGTGCAGATAGCCAAGGCGCTGGGCGCCAGGACGCTGGCCCTGACATCCAGCGAGGGGAAGATGGCCAGCCTGCTGGAGCTAGGAGCTGACGATGTTGTTCCTGTGGGAGGGCTGGATTTCAGCGAGATTGTAAGGGCGATGACGGGCGAGCGCGGTGTCAGCGTCATCATGGATACCGTAGGGTCGCCGCTGTTCGCATCGTCGTTCCACAGCCTGGCTCAGTTTGGACGCATGGTGCTATTGGGAGAGGTGGCAGGAGGCAACACCCAGATCAACCTGGCTGAGATACTTTTCCGGGACGCCAGGATAATGGGGTCCACGGGAGCACAGCGGAGGCATGTGGAGCAGGCAGTTCAAATGGTGAAGGATGGCAGAATCAGGCCTGTGGTACACACCACACTGCCGCTGAAAGACGTGCTCATTGGCCTGGGCTGGATGACCGAGCGGAAGCTGTTTGGACGAGTGGTGTTGTTGCCTGGGTAGCAGAAATTAGGAACACCCTCACCCCCTGTATCCCCCTCTCCCGCCTCGGGCGGGAGAGGGGGAAGAAACTTAGATTTGGGGGACACCCCCTAGCCCCTGCCAAAGGGGCTTCGCCCCTCTGGACTCCCTAAGGCCAAAGCACAACAAATATATAGGTAGGTAGTTTTTGCGCAAAGCTGAGGGGCCACCCCCCATGTCCCCCACCAGGAAGGGCTTCGCCCTCCCTGGACTATCCCGAACCATCCGAGAGCACGGCTAACCCTCCAGGGGCATCAGTCGCAGGAGAGCGAGGGGCGACGCAGCAATGACTCCTGCAGGGCCGCGGAGGCCAGGGAGTACGCCTGGTTGGCAACGGCAATTCTCCGGTTGGCCGAGGCGTCGTTCCCCTGGGCGTAATCCTGCATGGCGAACGCCATGGACTGGAAGTAGCGGTACCAAAGGTCGCGGATAGATAAGGCCCGGCCAGGGGCAGCGAGCCTGGCTGTCTGCTGGGCCAGGGAAACCCACCGTTCCCCAAAGCCAATCAGAGCATCCCTGGGATTCTCAGGCTGTCCAGGGGCAGTCTGGGCAATGAACAGGTCCCAGTCATGGGTTATGGCCTCTGCCTGGCCGGCCAATCGTTGCATGCCATCGAGACTCTGGTCAACTCGTTCCTGCGTGGTGAGATTCTCCGTTATATCTGTGCTGAACTTCTGCCACACCGTCTCCGCCGGGGTTCCCAGCACAGCGTTGAAAGGGTCGCCGCTCTGAGTGTTGTCACGATAGCTTGCCACCAGGCCCCGCAGAGCAGAAGTGCCGTAGGTCATGCCAATATACTCCATAAGCTGCCATGCCTGGCCGTAAAACCTGTCCAGCTCAAGACAGGCGTGGTCAGCCCTCAGGTCGAAGCTCTCTAGCGCCGTTTGGTCTAAAAGAGTGCCGTCGTTAACAGCGTCGCGGACCACACGGCGGTAGACCTGCATTCGATCCAATTGCTTCCTAGGATTCATCTCCTTCTCCACCCGAGTTCCAATGTAGTCGGCAAGTCCTTCGCCAAACCAACTGGGCAGGCCCGGCGCCGCAGCATGGGACAGCTCGTGGCCCAGAGTGTGGAACAGGCTCTCACCATCGGCGTTCAGATATACCCCTGAAGCCGCATCTTCAACCCCCTGCTGTGGGGATGGCGAGTAGAACCCAAGGATGTAGGAAGTGGGAGGGAAGCCATGAGCCGAGGCCAATAAAGTGAACTGGTCCTGCCCTGACAAGAACAGGGCCACCTTTTCAGGCGCGGGAGCGCCCAACTCCTGCTCCAGGATTTTGAGAGCCGCGGCAAAGGCGTCCTTGACCTTCCCGACTGTTTGGTACCCTATCTGCGGCTCATAGTATATAACCGCACCAGGCGTGGTGTCCCGCAGGTATGGGCGGCCTTCTATGAGCGGTGGCCCCTGAGTGGGGGTCACAACCACAGCGGGGGACTCCCTTATCTCAGGGGTCGGAGAGGGCTGCGCTATGGGCACGCTGGTAGGGGTGGCAGGCATGGCCGTGCTTCGCGATGGAAGCATCAATCGGTCACACGCCACCGCGAGGAGCGCAGCCAGGACTATAGCGCCCAAGAGTGGAAGGGCACGGTGCTCGGTGACCATAAAACGCAGAACAGGCCGCATGGGGAAACCCCGTGGCTAGACTACGCTCATATGGTTCGACAAGCTCACCATGAGCGTAGTAATAATCCCGCTCATCCTAAGCTAGCCTGCCCTGAGTGAGCCGAAGCCCTGAGCGAAGCTAATGGGGAAGCCGAAGGGAAGGAGATGAGCGGGCCACCTCTATTATGCCTCAGAGGCAACAGGCTCCCGGCGGAAGCGACGCCGCAGCCGTCCGAAGTCCCCAGTCTCCCACGATACGATTATCTGGCTAGCATTGCAGATGGAGCTATATGTACCAGACGTGATGCCCACGAGCAGCACCAAGACGAAGCCCCGGATGCTCTCGCCGCCCAGCAGAAAGAGCGCAAATACAGTGACGAGAGTGGTAAGGCTTGTGTTCAGGGAACGGCCCAGGGACTCCAGAATGCTGATGTTCACAACCCTTTCCAGCCTCTCGCCAGGGAGCCTGGCCACGTTCTCGCGGATCCGGTCAAACACGACTATGGTGTCATTGACGCTATATCCGATGACGGTGAGGATGCCCGTTATAAACATTGCGTTGACTTCCAAGTGGATGGTTTTGCCCAGGATGGAGAATATGCCTACCACGACCAACACGTCGTGAAGGAGGGCTACGATGGCAGCGACACCGTACCGGAAGGGGTTGGGAACCTGGCGAAAGGCCCAGGTGATGTAGAGCAAAATGGCTACCGAGGCGACAAGAACGGCAATTGTGGCGTTGCGCACAGTGTCCTTGGCTACAACTCCAGAAACAGATGCCACATCCATTCGTGTCACCGGCGCCAGCCCATCCAGAGCAGTTCGAATGATTTCCCGCTCGGCGCGTCCACCTGCCTGGGCCTCTCCCAGCAGGGAGGTTCGGATGAAGTACCCGTTGTCGCCTGTGGCCTGCACCACCGCTTCGGGGTGCCCCAATCCAGCTAGAGCATCACGCACCTTGGCATTGGCCACGGGCGCGGCGAACTCAACGCTCACCGTTGATCCGCCGGTGAACTCGATGCCCAGAAACAACGACGGAGGAATAAGAAGAGAGATAAGCCCAGGCAAAATGACTACGATTGAAAGAAGGTAGAACCAGCCACGCTTGGCTACTAAGTCCATGAGTTACTCCTTACCCCTGACCACACCAGTTGAGGCGGTCCGCAGGGCAGCGGGCAGATGTTCTGGGGTGAACCAGGACCGCCGGTTGCCCAAGGGAGTGATGCTAAACAGGTTGAGAATAGTCTTACTGACAATGATGGCGCTGAACATGCTAAGCACAACGCCAATGGCCAATGCGCTGGCAAAACCAGCTACCAGACTTGCGCCCAAGCGCTGCCCAAACCAGAACAGGATGACGCAGGTGATAAGGGTGGACGCGTTGCTATCACGGATGGAAGTCCACGCCCGGTTGAAGCCTATCTCGATGGCCGAGGCCAGTGTCCCGCCCAGGCGCAACTCCTCCTTCATTCTTTCAAATATGAGAACGTTGGCGTCCACAGCCATGCCTATGGACAGGATAAAGGCAGCTACACCGGCCAGGGTAAGTGTTATGGGCACCAGCTTGAATATGGCCAGCAGCGCCACAGTATAGATGGCCAGCGCCATAGCGGCCACCAGGCCAGGTGCCTTGTAGTACATGACCATGAACAACAGCACCAGCCCCAGACCCGCTACGCCAGCAATCAGGCTTTTGCGAAGAGACTCCGCGCCCAGAGAAGCGTCAACACTGCTCTCCTGGACGACCTCTATGGGGATGGGCAGACGGCCTGACTCCAACTGAATGGATATGGTGCGAACGCGCTCCGCCGTGAAGCTGCCACTCACGACAGCGCTGCCACCAAGGATAGGCTCCCTGAACACCGGGGCCATTATCTCCTCTTCGTCCAGGAAGACTGCAAATCGGTGGGGCGTGCCTGCCAAGCGAGTGCTCATGTCGCCGAATATGCCTGCTCCCCTGGAGTTGAACGTTACGTTGATGATGGGCTTCCCAGATTGCGGGTCGGTGCCGGGATAGGCCCGGGTCAGGTCCTCACCCGTGAGGTTTACTTCCTTATCCAGGTGGTTTTCCGGCAGGTCGCACAGATCACCAGATTCACCATTGAGCAGCACCATGAATCCAGATGTCAAACATGTGCGCTCTTTGAACTCCAGACGCGCCGTCTGGCCAATGAGCTGTTTGACCTCCTCTACGTCTTTTACGCCTGGCAGTTGCACCAGAATACGGTTGTTGTCCATGAGCTGTATCACCGGCTCGGTGATGCCCACGGGGTTGATGCGCTTGGTGATTATGTTCAGCACGCCCTCCATCTGGTCCGGCGTAACGACGGCGGGAATATCAGACGTTTGAAGAGATGTGATCTTCCCTACCTTCTCTTCCAATGACTTGCGTATCGTCTCTTCCTCCGCAGGCTGTGTCACTTTGCCCTGTGCGTCCTTCTGCTCCAGTTTCAATGTGTTCACCCGCACTGTCAGAGTCCGTTCACCGGTGCTCTTCACCACAGCGTCGGACTTCTCTAGACCGGCCAGGACCAAGCGTACGTCTTCCTCTTTCACAGCACCCTCGAAGGTAATGGCCATCTCCTTCTTGCCCCTGGCCTGGTATAGCAGATGGACGCCTCCTTGTAGATCGAGCCCAAGCCGCATTCCCAGGACGGCGTCGCTGCCACGCTGAAGGCGCAGCCCCAGAAAGCGAAGGTCAAAAGCAGAAATGTTAGACACCTGAACAGAAGTGATTTTGCCGATCTTGTCCTCCAATGTCTGGCGTATTGTGTCCTGCTCCGCCGGCTGCGTCACCTTGCCCTGTCCATCCTTTTGCTCCGCCTTCAAGGTGCCTACTTGCACGGTCAGAGTACGGTCGCCGGTGCTCTGCACCAAGGCATCAGTCTTTCCTAGGCCGCTTAGGACCGTGCGCACGTCATCCACATTCACAGGGTCATGGAAAGTAATGGTCATTTCCTTGGACTGCCAGGCCAGAGCGGCAACCGACACCACCACCACCAGAAGTATCAGAACGATGCGAGGCCAGCCTATTCTGCGCATTACACGCTTTCTCCTTTTTCAGTAGAGAGCATCTGCTTGACCAGGGCCAGCGCCGCTTCCCTGGTAGCCACCTCTCCGGTGGCCTGAGCCTCCCGAATCGCCTCCAGGAGCCGGCCCACCAGCGGCCCAGGCGGCAGATGAAAGTATCCCATAAGGGCATGGCCATCCACCAGGGGCTGCGCTTGAATGGGCTGTTCCTGGGCCGCGCCTGTTACCATTATATGCCGCACCTTCGCAGTGTAGGCCGCCCACTCCTCGCGCTCCAGGCGCGGCCCGCGAGCGGCCAGATAATCCGCCAGGTTCAAGTATAGGATATCTATGGCTACGTCGCCGGCACTGCGGAAGTAGCGGTACACTGCCTTGGGCGTGGCAAGCTCCGCCTCCTGGCTCATCTGGGCTGGCCTTAGATGGTGCTCTATCTGCGCCGCAATCATATCAATGGTTCTCCGGCTCAGTCGCAGCCGCCCTAGAACTGCCTGGGCTGTGGTAGCGCCCTGGCTCTGGTGTCCCTTGAACCGTATTCGCCCTTCCTCATCCACGGTGCGGGTTGCCGGTTTGGCGATGTCATGGAGAAGGCCCGCCAGCTTGAGAAACGTGCCACGGGTATGCCCCTCTCCCACTACCTCCTCGAAGCGAGCGGCCTGGGCTGCATCCCAGGGGATCGCTTCCAGCACCCACTCCGGCTCCCAGGTGCGCTCCAGCAAACCTTCCACGACTCCCACGGTCTCAATGTTATGGCGTAGAACGTCCCAATAGTGCTCTTTGGGCTGGGTTAGCCCCCTGCCCTCCTCCAACTCCGGCACCACCCGGCAAAGCAAGGTGAGGTCATCCAGGAGATATACGTGCCGCATCGCCTTGCCAGATGCCAGGATGTCCAGGAACTCGTCGCGGACCCGCTCGGCGGAGACGCCCGCCAGGGCGCCTGCATCCCGGCGTATCATGTCCTGAGTCCCTGCTTCGATGTCGAATCCCAGGGATGCAGCGAGGCGGACGGCGCGGAGCAGCCGCAGGCCGTCCTCCTGGAACACTCGTGAGCTTACAGCGCGTATCACACCGCTTTCCAGGTCTGTCCTGCCGCCGAAGGGGTCCAGGATGTGCCCCTGCCACTCATCCATCACGAGCGCCTTGATAGGCACGCTCATGGCGTCAATGGTGAAGTCGCGGCGCGCCAAGTCCTCCATGCGGTCCCCCTGCAAAGAGGCCACGTCCACAAGCCATGTCTCTCCGCCTTCCTGCACCACCACGCGGGCAACCTTGCGCGGCTCGTCCAGCAGGACGAATGCGCCGCCCAGGGCATCGGCCATACGCCGGGCCACCGCAACGGCATCAGCGCCGACTGTGATGTCCATATCGCGAGTAGCGCGACCCAGCAGCGCATCGCGCACGAAGCCGCCTACCATGTGAGGCTCAGGCTCGGCGGGCAGAATGGGCAGCAGCCGATGCAAGAAGGCGACAACCCTTGGAGTCAACGGGCCAATGGCGGTCATGGAAAGAGCGTTCAAGGCACGGCCCCGGTGTCAGCCAACGCCGGCCTCCACTGGCTCTTCCGAAAGCTCTTCCGACTCCGCAGGAAACTTGTACAACTTCTCGTGGCTTTCCAGGTGGTCAATGTAGAGAATGCCGTTGAGGTGGTCTATCTCGTGCTCCAGTGCCTGGGCCAGAAGCTCCTGCGCCTTGATGCGAATTGGCTTACCCTCGCGATCCTGGGCCTTGACCCGCACTGTAACGGAGCGGAACAGCATAGCACGATAGCCTGGGATGCTGAGACATCCCTCCTCCACTTCGCGCTGTCCTTCGCGGCGCAGCACCTCCGGGTTGATTAGCACGATAGGCTCCTCGGCCTCGGGAAGGTGGATGACTGCGACACGGTGAAGCACGCCCACCTGGTTGGCCGCCAGTCCGACGC
This sequence comes from Dehalococcoidia bacterium, assembly GCA_009692985.1. Lineage (GTDB taxonomy): Bacteria > Chloroflexota > Dehalococcoidia > Lucifugimonadales > SHYF01 > SHYF01. The sequence continues at coordinate 5,826 of SHYF01000002.1, read as the reverse complement.
CCCCTTCATGGTGCATTGTCTCCAGCATGTCGTCCACGAGGCGCTGAATGGACGCATCTATGTTGCGGACATGCCTGGTCTTCCGGCGCAGCACCGGGTCAGGGACGATCCTTAGATTCAGCAAAGCCACTGCAATACCTCTTCGAGAGCTTGGGATAGCCTGGTAACGAAGCTACGCATTCCGGAGCTATTATAGGGGTGCTACGAGGCAGGTGTAAAGGTGGGAAAGCCCGAGGCACAGGTCTTTCAGAAGTCCACGTGACCCTTCCGGGCCTCGCCCTCATCCCCCTTGCCCCTTCTCCCGCGATGCGGAAGAAGGGGCAAGGGGTTTACCCCTGGGCGACCCCTTCCCGAGGGGCGTGGCCCCTCGGGGCTCCCCATTTGGGCTGCTGCACGAACGCGGGGCTATCCCTCACAGCACGCTTGCTGGGTCCACGTCCACCAGCCAGTCCTGAGATAGCTCCACCTTGTCCAGCAGAAGGCGTGGATCGGGGCCGCGCAGCAGGATATGCCACCGGTAGCGGCCGCGCAGCCGTGGTGGATACGCAGGCGCTGGCCCCATCACATCCACCTCGGTCATGGCCCACGCTTGGCGCTGGTAGCGGAGGACGCGGCCCAGGCGCTCCACCTCTGCCTGACACCTTCCGTCGTTGATGTGGGCAAAGACGAGCCGGATAAGCCGGCCGTAGGGAGGCAACCGCTGCACCCTGCGGTAGGCCACCTCCTGGCGGTAGAAGGCGGGATAGTCCTGCTGGGCCGCCAGCACCACGGCATAGTGGTCAGGCCGGTACGTCTGGACAATAGCGACGCCAGGGTCACCGCGTCCGGCGCGTCCAGCAACCTGGCACAGGAGCTGGAAGACGCGCTCGCCAGAACGGAAGTCGGGCAGGTGGAGTCCGATGTCGGCCAGCACCGCGCCCACCAGGGTGACGGATGGGACGTGCAGGCCCTTGGCCACCATCTGCGTGCCCACCAACACCTGCGCCTCGCCGCGAGCAAACCGCTCCAGCACAGTATTGGAGGCACGGTCTGTCTCCGCCACGTCCCTGTCCCACCGCAACGTTGTCACACTTGGAAGCAAGGCATCCAACTCGCCCATGAGCTTCTGTGTGCCAAGGCCCAGGTATCGTATCCTCGCGCTGTGACAGTTGGGGCACGCCTGGGGAATCTTCGACCGGCGGTTGCACTGATGGCAGAGGAGCCTTTCCGGTGCCGTGTGGTATGCAAGCGGCATGTCGCAAGTGCGGCACCGCACCACGTGGCCGCAATCGCGACACTGCACCACGCCCGCGGCGCCGCGGCGGTTGATGAACAGGATGGCCTGGTCGCCCTTGCCGACGGTCTCCTTCAGGGCTTCCTGCAAGGGACGGCTGAAGACACTGCGGTTCCCATCCTTCAGCTCCTGGCGCATGTCCACGATGCGCACCTGCGCCATGGGATGGTGCTCGCCGCCCTCTTCACTATCCAGAGGAGCCTTCACCTCACCCTCCTTCGGCAGGCTCAGGACAGGCTCTATATCCCCCTCTCCGATACGGAGAGGGGGAGTATTGAATCTGGGGGACACCCCCAGACCCCCGGCGGGAACCGAGGTTCCCAGACGGTATGGTAGCTCAAGAAGGCGCAGGCTCTGGCCGGCCAGAGCATGGTGGTATGTGACCACGTCCGGCGTGGCGCTGCCCAGCACCACCACGGCGTCGGTCTGCTGGGCCAGGCGCAGCGCCACCACCCGGGCGTGATAGCGAGGCTCTCGTTCGTCCTGCTTGTACGTCCACTCGTGCTCCTCATCCAGGACGATGAGCCCCAAGGGTTGCACCGGCGCAAACAGGGCACTGCGGGAGCCGATAGCTACATCGTAGCGGCCATGGAAGAGTCCCCACCACATTCGCGTGTGGTCTGCAGGAGAGAGGCGGCTGTGCAGCACCGCTACTTTGCCAGGGAAACGGGCCTCGAACCGCTGCACCATCTGGGGCGTCAGGGATATCTCTGGCACCAAAACTATGCCCTTTCTGCCCTGGGCCAGGCAGCGGGACAGGGATTGAATGTAAACCTCCGTCTTGCCGCTGCCCGTAACGCCCTGGAGCAGAAAGGCGGCATGGTCGCGGGCATCCAGGGCGGCGGCGATCTGGGCTAGCGATTGCGCCTGATGAGAGGTAGGAGTAAGAGCAGGCTCCGCTACGGGGTTCTCCTCTATCGTAGGCGGGGCATGGCCCTGCTGGGCCTTGAGGATGCGCCACTCCCATGACCGGGCTATTTCACCCTTCCGTATCAGCCTGTCCAGGGTTCTACCGGCCTTCTGGTCCAGCTTCCCGCGCACAAGCTCCTCTCGTTCCCTCTGGCGGCTCGCCGAAAACAGGCTGAGAAAGCTAGCCGGGAGAGCGGCTTCCAAGGAAGCTATGGCCTCTTCGCTGGGCCGTTTCAAGTAAACCACGGTGCGGCTGCGAAACCCAGGGGGCAGCATGAGCGCCACGGCTGCGTAGAGAGGGGCCATGTAGTAGTCGCTGATCCATCTGGCCAGGTCCAGGTGATGAGACGAGACCAGCAGCCCCAGGGGGTCCGCCACTTCAATTGGCCTAACTAGGTCAATCTTGGTGGTGTGAGAAAGCTGGAAGACAACGCCGTCTGCCATGCGCGGCCCAAAGGGTACCTGCACCATCTGGCCTGGCGCTACCGTCAGGTGAGTGGGTATGGAGTAGGTGAATGTCCGGCCGTCTCGGACAGGGGCGTCCACAGCAACCTCGGCAAATGGCATCCGGCCTTCCGATGGGGGCTGAACCATGCGCCCATCATAGCCGAGGCTGGTGGTTGTGGGGAAGCCGAAGGGACGGTGGGAATGGGGGGCGTCCCCCCATATCTTCTCTCTTCTTTACCCCTTTCCTTCAAGGAACGGGGCCAGGGGGATGGTCCCTAGTACCGCTTCTCTTTGATGCGTGCGGCCTTGCCGAACCGCTGCCGCTGGTAGAACAGCTTGGCGCGGCGCACCTGGCCATGGCGGACAAGGTCCACAGCTTCCAGGCGCGGCGAGTAGATTGGAAAGGTGCGCTCCACGCCAATGCCGTGGGCCGCCACACGCCGGACAGTGAAGGAGGTGCCGGGGCCCCTGCCCTGCTGCCGGATTACCAGGCCCTCGAATGCCTGGGTACGCTCCCGCTCGCCCTCGCGGACACGGAGGCTTACCTTGACCGTATCCCCTGGGCGGAACTCCTGGACTTTGGGGTTGCGAACTACCGGAATTATTGTTTCAGCGTTCATGGAAAAACAACCTCAGAGCGACGGACCCAGTCGTAAAATTGGATAGTAGTGTAACCTGCAATCGTGAGATTGTAAAGAGAACCCCTGCCTTCCACCAGCCGCCGCCTCGAAACGATTAGGCCTACCGTCCCGGAGCCTGTGGTCTGCTTGGAAGAGGTCCTGCGGTTCAACTGCCAGTGCCCCGTGGCAGATGGAGGAAACCATGCTGGCAATAACCATTGACAACTACACTGAAACATTGACTGCCCAGCGACGCGCCGAGAGCCTTAGATGCCTGCGTAAGAGACTTTACGGATTTCGTAGAAGCGCCAGGCTAAACAGCTAGCGGCAATGTTGACATGGGACGAAGGCCGATGCTAGACTTAAAGCATAAATGCCACCGTTGCCACTGATTAGGGTAGCCTTCCTTATTGACAGCCTCGTGTGGGGAAGTTACTGTGTTTCCCCAAGAACGGTCGGCTTTCTGGTCTTCTGACGCATCGGCACAACAACGATGACTACGCACCAAGCCCACGCCTGCCTCCCTGGCTTCGCAGAAAACAGTTTTTCCTTGTCGAAGGTGTCCCAATTGACCACGCAGGCTATCCCCGCTCATTCAACTAACATTTGCCTTTTTTCAGGAGGGGTTGTTAATGAAGGCTAAGCAAGACTTTGTGGCCCGCTTCGCTGGAGAGGGTGGCCAGGGCATGGTCACAGCTGCCGAAGGACTTGCCCAGGCCGCGTCCCAGGTAGGCTATCACGTCCTAACGTATTCGACCTTTCCATCCCAGATCCTGGGAGGACCTACCTTCGCCCAGGTGCGCATTGGCGCAACGCCCATCCTGAGTCCAGGAGACGAACTGGATGTCCTGGTGGCGTTCAACCGTGAAGCTTATGACATCCACCGCGCAGAGGTACGAGACGGCGGTGTGATCATCTACAACTCCGAGGAGTTCCAGCTAGAGCCGGACGGCCACAGCCTTGGCATGGCCTTCAGCGAAATGGCCAAGTCCACAGGCAACGCCAGGGCCGAGAACATGATAGTCATAGGTGCCTTTGCACAGCTGGTCGGAATGCCCCAGGAGTTCCTGGAGACTTTCGTGACCGCTCGGTTCAGTCGCGGTCGCCCTGGAGACGATGAAATCATACGTGCCAACATCCAGGCCCTAAGCCTGGGACGGCAGGAGGTTGGCAAGAGCGGCTTCAGCGTCGGCATCCTGCCAGAGCCTCATAAGCCCGATTACCGCCAAATCCTGATTAAGGGCAACGACGCCTTTTCGGTGGGCGCAGTCGCCGCTGGCCTTGACGTGTACATAGGCTATCCCATATCCCCCGCCACGCCCATCCTGACTTATATGGAGCGCAACCTCTTAGGCCCAGGCAAGTTCACATACCAGGCTAGCTCTGAGATTGAGGCAATCAACTCGATAACCGGTGCGGGCTTTGCGGGGAAAAAGGCCATGACAGCTACGGCGGGGCCAGGTTTCTCCTTGATGAGCGAGGGCATTGGGCTAGCCTGGATGGCCGAGATTCCAGAGGTCATAGTTGACGTACAACGTGGCGGGCCGGCTACTGGCCTTCCCACCAAGACAGAGCAGTCAGACCTGTTGGCGGCGCTGACTCCAGCGCATGGAGACGTGATGCTGCCCGTCATTGCGCCAGGTACGGTAGAGGAGTGCTTCTACGCCGCAGTCGCAGCCCTGAACTGGGCCGAGCGGTACCAGGGCCCGGTGGTGGTGCTGAGCGAGCAGATGTTATCTGAAGCGGCCCAGAACTTTCCCAAGCCTGACTTGAGCAAGCTGGTGGTCGAAAGGCGGCTGGAGTATCATGGGACCAATGGCTACCAGCGGTACGACGGTTTCAAGCTATCTCCCATGCCAATACCTGGGAATCCCGGCTCCTACGTGGCCAACGGCAGTGAGCATGACGCCATCGGCGACACCACCCACCTGCCTGGCCGCCACATTCAGATGACTCAACGCCGCTTTAGCAAGCTGGCCCTCCTACAGGATGGCACCTATGAGCGCGAATACGGGGATGAGCCTATAGCCATCATGCCCTGGGGCGGCTCCAAGGGACCGGCAAAAGAGGCCTACCGGACGCTGCTGGAGCAAGGGGATGTGATAGGCTGGTACTACACCATGTACCTGCACCCCCTACCCCCCAAGCTGCTGGAAGAGCTTCGGCGCAAAGAGTTAGTATTGGTGCCTGAGCTCAACTTCTTGGGCCAGTTTTCCTCAGTACTGAGGTCCCAAGGCGTACGCGCAGAGTCTATCACCCAGTACACAGGTTTGCCCTTCAAGGTCAGCAACCTCATGGGCAGGATCAGAGAACGTGCAAAACTCCACCAGAGGAAGGCGGTGACAGTGTGAGCGCAACAAACCAAGAGTACGATTTCAAGTGGTGCCCTGGCTGCGGCGACTTTGGAGTCCGCCGCGCAATGGAGTGGGCCATGGAGGAGCGGATAGCGAAGTTGGAGACTCCCATGGAAAAGAACGTAGTGGTAGCGGGCATTGGCTGCTCCGGCAACTTGGTGCACCTTCTGGAAGGCTCACAGCCCTACGGATTTCATGGCGTCCACGGGAGGACCCTACCCAT
>SHYF01000001.1 GCA_009692985.1 Dehalococcoidia bacterium | reverse complement strand
GGCAAGACCACCGCCCTGGAAATTATGGAGGGCCTCCAGCAGCCCACTTCCGGGCGGACGCGCGTGCTTGGCATGGACACCCACCAAGACGGGCAACTGGTCAAGGAGCGGATCGGCGTCCAGCTCCAAGCGTCGGCCTACTTCGAATACCTGACACTCATGGAAATACTGCGCCTGTACAGCCGCTTCTACACACGGAGTCTGTCGCCACAGGACCTGCTGGAAAAGGTCGGCCTCACAGAGAAGGCCAACACCACGGTAGGAAAGCTATCCGGCGGGCAGAAGCAGCGGTTTACCATAGCCGCTGCGCTGGTCAACGATCCGGAACTGGTCTTCCTGGACGAGCCTACGACAGGATTGGACCCCCAGGCTCGGCGCAACCTTTGGGAGTTCATCCAATCCATCCACAAGGACGGACGCACGGTGGTATTGACCACCCACTACATGGAGGAGGCCCAGTTACTCTGCCAGCGGGTGGCCATCATGGACAAGGGTAAGATAGTGGCCCTGGACACACCTACCAACCTGGTCCGGGCGCTACCAATTCCTTATGAGGTGAAGGTCATGGCCGATGGCCGCATGGCCGAGGACAACCTGGATACACTAGAAGCCGTCAAGGGTGTGCGCTTTGATGACGATGGCTTCTGTCATCTGCGCTCCGCCGATGCTGCCCGCACACTACAGGCACTAATGCGCTGGGCCAATGAGAATGGTGTCCATTTTAGCTATATGGAGGTGGTGCCAGCCAACCTGGAAGAGGTGTTCCTGGAGATCACGGGGCACCAGCTAAGAGACTAAATATGCTGCTACCACTTGTCCTAGCCAATCTGAAGATGGTCTATCGCAACCGCCAAGCCCTATTCTGGGCGATGGTATTTCCTCTGATATTTGTCGTTGTCTTTGGGCTGTTCCGTTTCGACGAGCCGCTTGAAGTGAACCTCCTGGTAGTTGACCAGGCGCGAGACCCCATATCTCAGGGGATCATAACCAGCCTCTCGGCCATGGAGCGGTTCAACGTAGCGGTGCGCCAAGACGAAGCGGAGGTGCGAAGGGAGCTAGAGGATGGCAACGGCGTCTATGTGATGATAATCCCTGAAGGGTTGGGACCCCGCCTGGCCCAGGGGCCTGGGGCAGCACCAGCTGAGTTCACTCTGCTATACGACCGTGGCAACCAGACAGCGCCCATAGTCATAGGCGCAATACAGCGGTTTATCGAGGAAACCAACAAGGAACTCGTACAATCTCCCACTCTTTTGACACTACGGCCTGAGGGGGTCCAATCTCGGCAGTTCACCTACTTTGACTTTGTTCTTCCAGGGCTTGTCGGCATGGGAGTGATGACCTACTCCATCATAGGCGTGGCCTCGGTCATAGCCCTGTACCGTGAACAGAAAATCCTCAAGCGCATCCTGGCTACGCCCCTCAGAGTACGTACCTTTTTCGCTGCCCAGATCATTTCCCAGCTCCTCCTCTCCGTACTTCAAGCCATAGTCATATTAGCGGCGGGTATGCTGCTCTTTAAGGGCCACGTCTACGGCAACTTCCTGTGGCTCCTGGTCCTGGTGGTAATGGCCAACGTTGTGTTTCTGAACCTGGGTTTCATTGTTGGGGCACTTGCCAAAAACGTCCGCGCCGCCGATGGCCTGGCCAACGCGGTGTCCATGCCCATGATGTTCCTTTCAGGCACATTCTTCCCCAATGAAAACCTGCCCAAGGTCATCGCCACGGTGGTGGAGTACCTGCCGCTGTCGCCACTGCTGGACGCGATGCGTGGCGTGGCGCTGGACGCCAAGCCCTTCTGGGCGTATCCGACGGAGCTAGCCATCTTGGCTGGATGGATAGCCGTTACGTCTGTGCTGACTATCAAGCTTTTCAGGTTTGAATAGGTGGGAACCATCCCCTTTTCCCCCTTCCTTCCAGGAAGGGGGAAAAGGAAAGAAGAATGGGGGACACCCCTGTTTTCCCCCGACAGATGGGCAGAGCCCCTCTGCATTCCCCCTACGCATATCGCTCACCCCCTGGATCCACCGCTCTTTCCTTCGGCTAGCTCAGGATGAGCGGAACACCCTTTATCCCGCTCATCCTGAGCTAGCCGAAGGATCGAACCACATGGGCGGAACACCTTGCAACCCCATTCCTTCCCACTCACCCGCCTTCATTCAGCAGCAGCCGGATGTCGTTCACCAAAGGCTGTGGGACCAGAGGCAGGGAGGCAAAGGCCACTCTCAGCTTCCCATCGCGGTCTATCAGGTAAACTGGCGCGGAGTGGCCTACCAGGTATCCTGTGGCAGCGCCTTGCGCACTCGCATCATGGGAACTCTCCTTCTCCGCGGCCACATAGTAGTCGCGCCAAACAGGCTCCATCTCCTGCCGGCTCCCAGTCAGGAACGCCCATTTGTGCAACATGGCCATCTGCTCCGAGTAGCGGTACACCTGCTCCACGGTATCCCGTTCCGGGTCCACTGTTATGGCCACGAAGGCGGTTTCCCTGACATCCTCTCCCAGTGCGTCATAGGCCTTGCCTAGAGTTCGAGTTGTAAGAGGGCAGATGTCTGGACAGTTAGTGTAAAGGAAGGCCATGACTACTACTTTGCCCTTCAGGCTGGACAACTCGAGGTCCTGGCCAAACTGGTCCCGAAGCGTAAAGGGTGCAGCGACCTGGGCGGGGGTAAGCTCTGTGCCGATAAATGACGCCTTGGCAGCACATCCCGACGAGAACATCAGCCCAGACGCCAGCGCCAGGATTGGCCACCATCTGAGGCGTTGTGAGACCAGGCGCATCACCTTGGCCACGGAGCTACAACGCTGTCCACAATGATCAGGGCAAACAGAAGCGCCAGGTACAGCAGTGAGTAGAGGTACAGGTGGCGAGCGGCGCTGATGGCCTGCGTCCGAAATAGCCGCCATGATAGAAACAGAAAATAGGCGCCCAGCAGGACAGCGCCGCTCAGATACAACCATCCCACGGCCTGCACAGTGAAGAACAGGATTGTGATAGACACCAGTATCAGGCTGTGCAGCAGGATGCTCTTGACTGTCTCCGGAATGCCCATGACAACTGGTAGCATGGGGACATGGGCCCGTTCATAGTCGTTGCGCAGCAGGAGTGCGAGAGCCCAGAAGTGTGGCGGCGTCCAGAAAAAGACGATGGCGAACAGGTACAAAGCGGGAAGGTCCAGTCCGCCGGTGATAGCCGCCCATCCCACCAGGGGAGGCACAGCGCCGGCCGCTCCGCCTATGACAATGTTCTGTGTAGTAGTACGCTTGAGCCAGCGGGTGTAGACCACCACGTAGAACACGGTTGCCCCCAAAGTTAGCAGGGCGCTAAGAAGATTTACCCCCAAGGCCAGCATGATGAATGCTATTACGTTTAGCGCGACGCCGAACCAGAGAGCGCGTCCGGGAGGGATCCTGCCCGCAGGCAGGGGCCGCTGCTGTGTGCGCCGCATTCGCTGGTCAATGTCCTGGTCAAAGTAGTGGTTCAAGGCGTTGGCTCCTCCGGCGGCAAGAGATCCCCCGACCAGCACCAGTATCGCCGTGGACAGTGGAGGCACCCCTTTGGCCGCCAGGAACATGCCGCCCAACGACGTCACCAGCAGCAGCAGAATGATCCTGGGTTTGGTCAGGGCTATGTAGTCGGCCAGCACCGCCCAGATAGCGCTCCTGCCTTCCACTTTCGCGTCAGGGCTGGGTTGCCAGGACAGCGCTCCCAGCACCACGAAGCTGCCCCACATTGCCGTAGCCAGGCTCAGGTGGGCGGCCCTGGCCACGGCGGAGAATCCAGTCCAGGGATTGGCGGCCCCCACCAGTACCTGGGCTATCGCCACACCTCCCGCCAAGGCGCTGGCCCAACCGATGGAAGCGGAGTCGCCCCTGCGCCGCCATGCCATCAAAGCGGCCCACACCGTCAGCAGCGCACCGATGGCGGCAATAAGTCGGTGTACCATGTGCAGCCACCCTGCGCTGTATGATGGAAGAGCACCACTGCCGCAAAGAGGCCATTGCGGACAGGCTGTCCCAGCGCCGCTTCCCACTACATACGACCCGGATATGATCACCACCAGTGTTGTCAGGGCGGCAGCCGCAGCCCCATGACGCACCCGCGGGTCCGCCGCACTCCTTTGGGGCCGGCGACTCCTCCATGCCCACACCAGGGTGGCCAGCAGCAGAGCGAAAATGAGCTCAGCCGTCGCCAGGTGCAGCGTCACTATGGTGGGAGGAAGCTCCAGCAGGACGGTGATGCCGCCCAGGCCTGCGGCAACGCCTATCAGCGCCAGTGCGAAGGTGAGTGGTAGTACGATGTGCCTGACACGCCTGTACCGCCACCAGGCTATGGCGGCGGCAACTGTCACCAGTGTGGATGTGAAGCTGGCGGCCAGGCGGTGTGAGTACTCAATGATGGTATGGAACTCTAGGGGAGGGAGCAGCCTGCCGTGGCACAGCGGCCAGTCCGGACAGCCCAGTCCTGAATCTGTAACTCTCACCACACCCCCCAGAGTGATAAGAAGGAAAACCGACACTGCCGCTGCGGCGAGCAGAAGCAGAAAAGCCCGGCTTGGGCCTCTGACATTCTTAAGATAGCCCGATCCGGTAGGCTCGGTTTCGGTTAGGATAGGTTCGGTATTCATGAATGGGATCGGCCTCAGCCACTATGTTGCCGACACAAAGCAAGCAGGGCGCACTTTCAATGTTCGTGGCGGGTCATAGAAGATATGTGCTAGAAGGTGATTATACCGCCAGAACACACAGGTCAATCAATGTCATTCTGAGGAGTCCCCACGTGTCGGGACGACGAAGAATCCAAGGCTGTTGTCTAGTTAAACTCTACCGCTTTAGATTCTTCGCTTCCCCTTCGCTCCGCTCGAGGGCTGCGGCTCAGAATGACAGAAAAACTCAAGCTCTATCCAGTTTACATTATGTCAATGAATAATTCCCCTCTAGAATTATAGCTGGCCGCGCCAGTATTGGCTAGGTTGCCATACATGAGTGAGGGCACTATACTCGGAAGGATGCGCTAATCCCAAATGCCCATATACGAGGTCAGCTAGAATGTACGCTGAAATCATCGCCTCCGGCACCGAACTTTTGATGGGCGAGATCCAGGACACCAACTCGTCTTTCCTGGCATCTCACCTGCCGGCCCTGGGGCTGGAGGTACGTCAGGCGACACTTGTGGGTGACGACCTGGAGCATTATACCGAGGTCCTGGAACGCGCCTGGAAGCGTACGCCTTTCACTTTCACCACGGGCGGCCTCGGCCCCACCGTGGACGACGTTAGCCGAGAGGCCATTGCAAAGGTGTTCCAGGAAGAGGTGCATGTGGATACCCAGTTGCTGGAGACGCTGAAGACACGCTTCCGTGAACGCGGCACCGACATGCCGCCCCACAACATCAAGCAGGCGTGGTTGATTCCATCGGCGGTGGGGCTTCCCAACCGGTCGGGCACTGCCCCAGGCTGGTGGGCTGAGAAAAACGGCCACGTCATTATCGCCCTTCCAGGGCCACCTCGAGAGCTGTACGACATGTGGGAGCACGAGGTAGCGCCCAGGCTGCGGGAACGGGTGCATGGCAGCGTTGTCCTGACCAGAACAATCAAGACCCTGGGCCTTGGCGAGGCATTGGTGGACGAGATGGCCGGCCCGATCCTGAAAAGCAAGAATCCCTACGTGGGCATCTACGCCCGGCCAGATGGCATCTATCTGCGGGTCATCGCCAGAGGCACTACACGGGAAGAGGCCAGCGGGCTGCTGCGGCCTGTGGAGGAGGACCTGCGCCACACCTTTCAGGCCAACATCTGGGGCATTGATGATGAGACGCCGGAGGAGAGCGTGGGCGCACTGCTGCGTCAGCGCGGTTTCACCCTGGCCACCATGGAGTCGTGCACTGGCGGCATGTTGGCCGACACCATAACAAACGTCTCTGGTAGCTCCCACTACTTCAAGGGCGGCATCGTGTCCTATACCAACGAGCTGAAGGTAGCCTCTGGCGTGCCCGCGGAGCTGATTGAGCGGCACGGCGCTGTGAGCAGCCAGGTGGCTGAGGCAATGGCGGCGGCGGCGCGTCTTCGCATGGGGGCAGACTTCGGCATAGGCATCACTGGCGTGACCGGGCCGGACGAACTGGAAGGCAAGCCGCCAGGCACTGTATTCATTGGCTTGGCGCACGCGGGCGGCCGCGAGTCCAGTCAGCAACGTTTCCCCGCCAACAACCGTACATTAGTGAAGAGGCGCGCCGTTACTACGGCACTGCTGGCGCTGCGGCGAATACTGAACGCTGCCTCTTGAGTAAACGGCAACATGCCAGTTTGTCGTGCCGAGCAAGTTCGCTTGAGGCGGACGCAGCGAAGCTCCTTGTCTGTCTTATTACTGACCAGTCCTATTTGCAACAAGCCACGACGTAAGCAAACAAGATTCTGAGTCCGCCAAGGGCGGACTCAGAATTACAAAAGTCCTGGCTCTTTTTGCGTCCATAGGCCCGCCTGCCTGAATACGCATCAGGTATGGTAAAATACACCCCATGCCGGAAAAGATATTCGTAGGCGTAGCCTGGCCGTACACCAACGGCGAGCTTCACCTGGGCCACCTGGCCGGGTGCTACGTCGCCGCGGACGCCTTTGCCAGGTATCACCGCCTCAAGGGCGACAAGGTGCTTATGGTGTCTGGCAGCGACCAGCATGGCACTCCCATCACGCTTCGCGCTGAGGAGGAAGGCATCACGCCGCAGCAGGTGGTGGACAAATACCACGGCCACCAGATGGACGCATGGCAGCGCCTGGGCATCGGGTTCGACCTGTTCACAACCACCGGCACGGATAACCACCGCCAGGTGGTGCAGGAGATATTCCTGGATTTGAAAGGAAAGGGCCTCATTTACACGGAGACAACTCCCCTACCATACTGCCAAACGGACCGGCGTTTCCTTCCAGACCGGTACGTCCAGGGGACGTGTCCGTTCTGCGGCAACCCAGCGGCCAGGGGCGACCAGTGCGACAAATGCGGCAAACCGATGAACCCGGCGGAGCTGCGGGACCTGCGCTGCCGCCTTTGCAATCAAACCCCTGAGATCCGCGATTCAGAGCATTTCTTCCTTCGCCTCAGCGCGCTCCAGGACAGGCTTCTGGAGTGGGTCCGGCCGCAGCACCATTGGCGGCCCAACGTGCTGAACTTCACTCAGCGTTACCTGGAGGATGGGCTTCACGACCGCGCCATTACCCGGGACCTGGACTGGGGCATACCGGTGCCATTGCCAGGCTACGAGGACAAGCGCATCTACGTTTGGTTCGAGGCGGTTATAGGCTATCTGTCGGCAGCCAAGGAGTGGGCACAGCTCCGTGGGCAGCCCGACGCTTGGAAAGAGTTCTGGCAGGACCCAGCGGCCAAAGCCTACTACTTCCTGGGCAAAGACAACATACCTTTCCACACAATCATCTGGCCGGGGATGCTCATGGGCTACGGTGGCAACCTGAATCTCCCCTACGATGTCCCGGCGAACGAGTTCATGAACCTGGGCGGCGGCAAGTTCTCCAAGAGTGAGCACCGGGCAGTGTGGGTGCCCGACTACCTGGAACGGTATGAGCCTGACCCGTTGCGCTACTACATCGTTGCCAACATGCCCGAGACGGGAGACACTGAGTTCACATGGCAGGAGTATGTGCGGCGCAACAACGATGAGCTTGTGGCTACCTTTGGCAACCTGGTGCACCGGGTTTTGACATTCCTACAGCGCAACTTCGAAGGCAAGGTGCCAGTGCCAGGCGAGTTGGACAGCGCAGCAGAGGCGCTGCTATCTCGCGTGGACGCCACACTGGAAGAGGTAGGGCGCAACCTTTACCTGTGCCACTTCCGGGAGGCACTGCGCTCTGCCATGTCCTTGGCCCAGGAGTCCAACCGGTACCTGGACGCTCAAGCGCCCTGGCGACGGTTTCGAGAGGACCCCGCCGCCGCAGGCACATCCGTGTGGGTAACTCTTTCGGCCATGGCGGGGCTGAAAACAATGATGCTCCCATTTATACCTTTCAGCGCCCAGAAGCTGCACCACCTCCTGGGCTTTCCGGGCAAAGTAGAAGATGCTGGCTGGACTATCCAGCGCCCCGTGCCAGGCCGTCAGCTTCCCGAGCCTAATCCCCTCTTCCGCAAGCTGGACGACTCAGTAGCGGAAGAGGAGACGCAGCGCATGACGGGATTGGGATAGAATAGCAGTCTGGAGGCAAACCGTAAGTTAGGTGGTGGAAGGATTCAAGTGGTGCTTTTATGTCATTCTGAGCGAGGGGCGCCGAAGGCGACACGAAGCGAAGAATCTAAGACATACGCCTGGATAGTTGCGCACGCTTCGATTATTAGCAACTGGCATGGAAGGCAATCGCCTTAGATTCTTCGTCGTCCTTCCCAGGAAGGACTCCTCAGAACGACATCGTACCGTCTGCCTATAGTGTAGCAGCCCATAGGGAAGTTACCATTGGTCAACAAAGACAAGGCCACCATAGACCTCATCTACGAGCCCATACAGCCTCACCTCGTCCAGGTGGAGGACCGCCTCCGTGCCTTGGCGCCGAAAGGGCACCCTGCTCTCCTAGACCTGCTCAGGCATGTCACTGTTAGCTCAGGCAAGCGCATGCGCCCGGCCATCACACTCCTGGCGTCCCGGTTCCACCCCAACGATGGTGAGCTGGCCATCACCATGGCCGCGGCTGTGGAGTTGCTACACCTGGCCTCTCTGGTGCACGACGACACGGTAGACAACTCGCCGGTGCGGCGAGGCCTAGCCACCGTCAGCAACCTCTGGGGACGGGATGTGGCGGTCCAGCTGGGCGACTACCTTTTCGCCACTTCCGCCGTCTTTGTGTGCGACACCAACAATGTGAGAGTCATACGCCGCTTTTCGGAGACGATCAAGGACCTGGCCACTGGAGAGCTGATAGAAGGCTTCGGCACGTTCCAGTGGGACCATACCTACGAGCAGTACAAAGAACGCATCTATAGCAAGACAGCCTCTCTTTTCCGCACCGCAGCAGAGAGTGGCGCCATTCTTAGCGGGGCCACCGAAGAGACCATCCAGGCGCTGAGCCGGTACGGCTACTCCCTGGGAATGGCCTTCCAGATAGTGGACGATATTCTGGATTTCGACGGCACCCAGGAAGAGGTGGGCAAACCAGTCGGCCACGACCTGCTCCAAGGGGTCCTTACCCTTCCGTCCATGCTGCTTCTCCAGCGATACCCGGATAATAACCCTGTCATTGGCCTCTTCCGAGGAGAGGACACGGAGGGCAACCGGCAGAAAGCGTTGGATATGATCCACAACTCCACCATCATAGAGGAGTCACACGCCGTGGCCCGCGACTTCCGCGACGATGCGACCAGCGCCCTGGGGGGCCTGCCAGACATTGAGGCACGCCGTTCGCTCCATGCCCTGGCCTCTTACGTGCTGGAGCGCCGCAGATAGGAGGTACGCCTGTGTCCCTGGCATGGCAAGCTGCGATTGCAGGAATCATCTTGGGATCAGCCATAGCCATTGCCTTGCTGATCCATCCCGCCCTGACCCGCATAGGCAAGCGTATTGCCGCCAAGACGACCACCACCCTGGATGACCTGCTCATTGATGCGGTCAGCAGGCCACTGTTCCTATTCATCCTTGTGCACGGCTTCTTCCTGGCCCTGACCAGCACGGCACTTCTGGATCGCTGGCAGATGTACGTGAACAAGGCGTGGCTTTCCACGTCCCTCTTGATCCTGGTCTACGGGTTACAGAAGGTAGCAAAAGCAGTCCTGATCTGGTACGGAGGGGAGATTGCCAACAAGACAGGCTCTAGTGTGGACGAAAAGCTGCTGCCGTTAGTCCGCCGCGTGGTGACAGGCCTCATCTACGTCATAGGCGGCCTGATGATCCTGGACAACCTTGGAATAAAGCTCAGCCCTCTTATCGCAGGCCTGGGCCTTGGTGGACTGGCCGTGGCCTTGGCTCTCCAGGCCACACTGAGCAACCTCTTGGCTGGCGCCTCGGTTGTAGCCGATGGGTCCATTAGTGTCGGGGACTTCATCGAGATCCAGGATGGGCCTAGCGGTACAGTCGTGGACATTAGCTGGAGAACCACCAAGCTCCAAGCCATCGCAGGAAACCTGATTATCGTCCCCAACAACAGGCTTGTGGACAGTATAGTCACCAACTACCAGTCCCCTACGCCTGCCCTCAATGTGTTCATCTCTTGTGGTGTCTCTTACCAGAGCAACCTGGACCACGTGGAAAGGACATGTCTGGAGGTTGCCAAGGAAGTCATCCAGCACCTGCCCACATCCGTGGCCGTTAGGGAGTTCCAGCCCTTGTTCTGGTTTCGCGAGTTCGGCGACTCCAACGTCAACTTCATGGTCGTGCTGAGGGCTACCGACCGGGCTGGTACGTTTCCGTTGACCCACGAGTTTATCAAGCGCTTGCACGCTCGCTTTGCCCAGGAGGGCATCGAGATCAACTACCCTGTTCGGAAGCTGGTGTACGCGCCGGCGGATGGAGCTGGCGGACAAGAAGAGGGGGTAGCTCTTACATCTCCCACACCACCTCTCCGCCCACCATTGTCAGCACCGCCCGTGCCGTGAGCAAGTCATCGGGGGCTGCTTCCACAAGATGCCTGTCCAGCAATGCCATGTCTGCCGGCGCACCCGCCTGGAGAGTCCCCTTCAGTCCACCCTCTCCGGCGGCAGCCGCAGCCCCAACAGTGTAGAGACGCAGGGCATCTTCCAGAGGCAGCCCCTGCTCAGGGTGAAGCGCCAGCCCGTCCGCGCTGCGGCGAGTCACGGCGCAGTAGATTACACGCCAAGGGTTTGGCGAGGCCACGGGAGCGTCGGATCCAGCCGCCAGGGGCACGCCCAGGTATCGCAGTGTCCTTAGAGGGTAGAGCCAAGGCTGCTTTTCTGGCGGCACAGTGGCAACGTAACGCTCTCCGCTTTCATAGATGAAGCCAGGCTGAGTCACCACCATGGCGTTCGTCGCTTTCAGTAGCATCTGTACCTTTGGGGTAGCCTCGGAGCAGTGCTCCACCCTGTCTGGGAGCGGGCTGCTACCCCAGGAGTCTTTGCTTGCCTGAAAGGCGCGCAACACGGTAATGATGGCCTCCTCCTCCACGGCGTGGGCGGCCACAGGAAAACCATTGCGGTGGGCATCTCGTACGAGGGCAAGAATCTCCTCTTCGGGAGGATAGAGAACGCCTGTGGTCAGCGTAACCACCAGCTTGGCTGGCCCAAGGCGAAGCCAGTCGTCGCCCGCGCCATATGCAAGGCCGGCATTCGTGAACTGGGCCAGGTGATGAATCCCTGGCATGAAGGTGAGTCGCTGTTGGAGCGCACCCTTTTCCCGCATGGCGCGCAGTGTGCGCCAGCGCTCCATGTTGTTCTCCGGCGAAGCGTCCTGCAACGAGGTAACGCCCCACCGCAGCAGCGCCTGGCTGGTTTCCGACACCATCTCCGTCATCTGCTCCGGCGCACGAAACTCCCGCATACGTTGGGAAAGATAGCTACCCATCTCCAGGAGCAGCCCTGTGGTCTGCCCATCGACGTCTCTCTGGATGACGCCTTCTGGTGGGTCTGGGGTGTCCAGCCCAATGCCCACCAGCTCCAGGCCCAAGCTGTTGAGCACGCTGGCGTGCCCCGAGCGGTGGTCCAGGCGCACAGGATGACTTGGTGCGGCTGCGTCCAGGTCGGCCTGGCTGGGATGGCGCTGCTCTCTCAGGTAAAACTCATCGTAGCCACGACCGCGCAGCCATTGTCCTGGCGGCGTGGCCTGGGCCGTGGCCCGCACCAGGCCCTGAATATCCAGAATGGAGGCCACAGCGCCGCGGCTACAGTCCAACTGGCGAAGGCTGGAGGCAAGAGCAAGCAGGTGAATGTGAGCGTCGTTAAGGCCGGGGAGAAGCGTAGCGCCGCCGCAGGGGATGATGCGGTCCACGCGCTGCAATGGAATGTCTTGCTCCTGACCCACCCAGGCTATTGTGCCGTCGCGTACCAGCACAGCCTGGGCGACAGGACGGCGTGTGTCCATTGTAGTGACAGAAGCATTGCGGAAGAGGATGGATGGCATACTTAGACCATTCTACCAGCGCGGCCTTGAGATGCGCCTGCTCCCACAACATTTCCAGGCCAGCATATACTAGAATATACCGAAAACCCCCACCCCATTGTTCCCCCTCTCCCGCCTGAGGCGGGAGAGGGGGATAAAATAAATCTGGGGATACCTCAGACCCCGCCAGAGTCCCGACTCGTCGGGACTCTGGACTCCCATAAGAGTTCAATTGCGGGATGGATTCTAGATAAGACTGAAACTACGTTGCACGAGGAGAGGCATGGAACAAAACATCAGCTACTGGGATTCCCTGGCAGACTGGTTCGACAAAAAGCAAGGCGATGAGGGAGACCTCTGGCATCGCGCGCTTATCAACCCCACCGTCCTGCGGGTCTTGGAAGCCGTGGATGGCCAGCGCGTGGAAGACCTGGACTGTGGCAACGGCGCTCTGGCCCGCCAGCTTGCCCGTCGAGGCGCCGAGGTGACAGGAATAGATGCGTCGGCGCGGATGACCACGCTGGCAGAACGCCGCGAGGCCAGCAACCCTCTGGGGATAAGGTACCATACCAGCGGCGCCACTCAGTTGAGCATTCTGGGAGACGCCTCCTTTGAAGCCGTAGTGTGCAACATGGGCCTCATGGACATACCCTATGCTGAAGGGGCCATGGCGGAAGCTGGATTAGCGCCGCTAGGGATATGATGCGGCAAAACCACAGGAGGCAACCATAGACATACTGTTGGCAGGAATGAGCGCCAACACAGATCAGACACGCCTGGGGCTGGCCACCATTGCCCTGGTGCGAGGACAGAACAACATCCTGGTTGATGTTGGACACTTCGGCCGCCGGCAGATGCTGCAAGAGGCCCTGGCCAGTCACCACCTTTCGCTCGCCGACATCCAAATCGTGGTGCTGACGCACGCCCATTGGGACCACGCCCAGAACGTGGACATGTTCCCCAATGCGCGGTTTTTCATCCATAAGGCAGAGCTGGACTACGCCCGCGCTCCCCGCAAAGGGGACTTGGCAACACCAAGGTATTTCGCCAATACGCTGCAAGGATTGAAGGTGCAGGAGGTGGTGGAGGGGACAGAGCTGGAACCAGGTGTCAGGATTGTTGAGATTCCAGGGCATACCCGCGGCACCATCGGTGTGGCGGTAGATACACCGGAGGGCACCGCCGTCATCGCATCCGATGCCTGCCCCGATGCTGGGACGGTGAGCCGTGGCCGCCCCTACCTGGTCTTCTGGAACGAAACGGAGGCTAGGGAGAGTGTGCGCAAGATCATGGGAATCGGCAACATCATCTACCCGGGCCACGACCGGCCCTTCCGCATCAACCGCGACGGCACCACGCGCTACCTGCCAGGTGTGACGACGCTCAAGGTGACAGTCGGGTTTGAGGAGCACGACATGGGCACGGGTGTCACCATTGGCCTGGAATCTATTCGTCAACCGTGGAACCACCCAGAAGCGTGAATGTGCTTGGTATTACACTAGGGACTAGGACTGGCCGCCACCGAAGGAGAAACCGCCATGACTAAAGTGCTTGTGATCCAGGGGGCAGGGATGAACATGCGGGGCAAGGCCCAGGTCGAAATCTTCGGCACGGCCACCCTGGAACAAATCAACAAGGATATCGAGGGCTACGCCAAGCAGCTGGGCGTGGAGGTGGAGTTCTTCCACTCCAACATCGAAGGGGAAGTCTGCAACGCCCTTTATGCGGCCCACGACCGCGGCGTTGACGCAGTGATCGTGAACCCCGCGGGCTTCACCACTGGCACCGGCCCCCTACGCGGTGCCATCACCCAGGTGAGCTACCCGGTCATTGAGGTGCACGCCACCAACCCCACGGCTCGGGGCACGATCTCCGCCGTGCTGCCGGTGTGCAAGGGCTGCGTGTACGGCTTCGGGGTCTTCGGGTACTACCTGGCGCTGGAAGCCGTTAAGCACGCCACCGCCCGCTAGAGGCCATCCAGCCCTGTAGACAACCTGTGCTGTCATCCCCCTCGGGGTGAGCTTAGCTAACCTTGAGCAGGGCAACTCGTATATCCCAGACTGATGGCTGCGGCATGATGCCGCACCGTTTACGGTGAGGCCGAACCTGGCCTGTCGAAGGATGACGGTGAAATGTACCAAACTGGCTGGCTGCTTCGTTCGCGCTCCTGGGTATTACGCCTGGCCCACAGGTCTACGCCAACACGAAAGCTGCAGCCGAGTGCTGCTCATCGGCGTGGTAGGAGCTGCGCACCAGCGGGCCAGCCGCAACGTGGCGGAACCCCATGCGCATCCCTTCATCTCGCAGTTGAGCAAACTCCTGCGGCGTGTAGAACTTGCTGATATCAATGTGTTTGGGGCTGGGGCGCAGGTACTGGCCTATGGTCAGCAGGTCGCAGTCCACGGCCCGTAGATCGGCCATGGTCGCCAGGATTTCGTCCCACGTCTCGCCCAGGCCAACCATCATGCCGGACTTTGTGGCCATGCCAGGGGCCATCTCCTTGACCTGCCGGAGCAACTCCAGGGAATAGTCGTAGTTGCCCTTGGGTCGGACGCCGTGGAACACGCGGCGCACCGTCTCGATGTTGTGGTTCAACACATCGGGACGTGCCCGCACCATTGTCTTCAGCCCCTGCCCTTTGAAGTCTGGGATAAGCGTCTCCACTTTTGTGTTGGGCATGCGCTCACGAATCTTCAGGACGCACTGAGCAAAAATGAAGGCTCCGCCATCGGGCAGATCGTCCCGGTTGACGGATGTAATGACGCAGTAGCGCAGGCCCAGGCGCTCAACGGCAGCGGCCAGCCTATCTGGCTCTTCCATGTCCACGCCCAAGGGCCGGCCAGATGTGACGGCGCAGTAGCGGCAGGCCCTGGTGCATATATCGCCCAGCACCATGAAGGTTGCCGTGCCACGTTCCCAGCACTCGCCTACGTTGGGGCAATGCGCCTCTTCGCAGACTGTATGCAGCTCGCCGGAGCGCAGCAGGTTGCTTAGCTGGATGAAGTTGGGGCCGCCAGGCATCCGAACCTTGAACCAGGGCGGAAGCCGGCGCTGAGTCTCTTGTCCTTCCCTTGTCTGCAACGTCTGTCCCCTTGGGGCCATCTACGCCTAATGTGAGAATAATACCAGATATGCCTCTACCTATGCACCTATGAGGCTGCGGGAAAACTCCTTCGACCATCCCCTTTACCCCCCTTCCTGGCCAGGAAGTGGGTAAAGGCAAATCTGGGGGTTACCCCCAGACCCTCATCCCTTCGGCTCCGCTCAGGGCAAGCTCCGGGGCTTCGCCCCTCTGAGCACCCCTTATTCAACGGCCTGCTCTGAGCAAACCCCAGTGTCTTTGAAGCTACGTAGTATAGTAGTATGAGAGGTGAATTAGAGATGTGCTCATGAACAAGGGCAGCGTCATAACCACCAGCGACCTCACCAAGTATTACGGCACCGTCCGAGGCATAGACGGCGTGAATCTGGAGGTGCGTCAAGGAGAGGTGTTCGGCTTCCTGGGGCCTAACGGCGCGGGCAAGACCACCACAATTCGCATCCTACTGGACATGATACGGCCCACCAGTGGGTCGGCCCAGGTGTTTGGCCTGGACGTGCGGCGCGACTCCGTGCAGATACGGCGACGCCTGGGGAACCTGCCAGGAGACGTAGCGCTGTATGACACACTCCGGGGCATAGAGGTGCTGAAGCTGCTGGGGAGCTTTCGCGGCCCGGCGGGCACCCGGCGCGTCCCAGAGTTGGCGGAGCGCCTGGACCTGGACCTATCCAGAACAGTCCGTGCCTACTCCCACGGAATGAAGCAGAAGCTGGCCATTATCCAGGCATTCATGCACGACCCGGAGCTTTTGATCCTGGACGAGCCGACTCTAGGGCTGGACCCACTAATGCAGCGGGAGTTCTACAGCCTGGTTATGGAAGAGAAGGCCAGAGGCAAAACCGTCTTCCTTTCGTCACACATTCTTCCGGATGTGGAGAGGGTGTGCAACCGCGTTGGCATCATACGAGAGGGACGCCTGGTAGCGGTGGAGGAGGTTGAGTCGCTCAAACGGAGAAAGCGCCGGAGGATGGAGCTTGTGATGAAGGAAGATCCATTTGATGGTATGCTGCACATTCCAGGAGCGCAGCTAGTCAGACGCGACGGACGCAGTCTGGAATACCTGGTAAGCGGCGACGTACAAACGGTGTTGAAAGGGGTGGCCCAGCTGCCTGTGCAAGACATTGTATTCCCGGAGCCGACTCTGGAGGAGGCGTTCATGGAGTTCTACCAGCCTGGTGCCGCGGAGTCGGCGGTATGAGCCGTGCGCTTTTCTGGACGACACTCAAGCTAAGCCAGTGGGCGATAGTGGCATGGGGAGTGGTGCTCATCCTCTACGGGCTGTTGATTCTGCTCGTGTACCCGGCCATTCAGGGAAGCTCCGGCCCAGTGTTAGAAGAGTACCTGAGGAGCCTGCCAGAAGGCATGCTGAACGCCATGGGCATGACAAAAGAGGTGCTGGACCAGATCCTCGCTGGAGAAGGCTTCACCGTCAGCGGCTTTCTAGCGACCGAGTACCTGGTCTGGTGGCCCGTGATGGCTGGAATCTACGCCTTCATCTTTGCGTCGGGTGCTGTGGCCAGGGAGGCTGAGCGCGGCACAATGGAGCTGCTGCTATCGCACCCCGTCTCGCGTGCTCAGGTGGTGGCCAGCAAGTTTCTCGCCTTCCTGGCTATAGCCGGCCTGCTGGTAATTGCCACCGTAGCGGGCATTGCTATAGGAGTCATTATGATAGACGAAAGCCTGGACATGGGACGAGTGTTCCTGGCGGTCCTTCAGGGAGGCATGGCCGTAGTCAGCATTGCGGCTTACTCCCTGCTCATCTCATGCATCACCCTGGACCCCAGGAAGGCAATGGCCCTGGCTGGCGGCATCATGGCACTCCAGTACATCATGAGCCTGCTTGGCCCCTTGCTGGACTCATTCGCCTGGGTACAGAAGCTATCGCTCTTTTACTACTACCGTCCACTGGATGTCTTAGTCCAGGGGCAGTTCGCCATCTCCAGCGGCCTGGTCTATATGAGCATTACCGCCATCTGTTTCGCCGCCGCGCTGGTGGTGTTTCAGCGCAGTAAGGCAGTAGTCTGATGTCCACCCTTGTGGAAAGGGGCCAGCGCCTGAAGCTAACGCTGGATGGCATGGGCAGGCTTGGAGAGGCTATGGCCATGCTGGATGATAAGCCCGTGTTTGTCTCTGGCGGCATTCCAGGGGAAGAGGTTGTTGTAGAGGTCATCCGGGAGCGGCGGCAATACATAGCTGCCCAGGTAGTAGAGGTGGTGAAGGCGTCACCTCACAGGGTCCAGGCTCCGTGCGCCTACTTCGGCCCTTGCACCGGATGCCAGTGGCAGCACATAGACTACTCGCACCAGTTGGAGCTGAAACGCCACACCGTTGGAGACGCCCTAACGCGAGTTGGGGGCATCCACAACGTGCCTGTCCTGCCTACCATACCATCGCCTCAGCAGTACGGTTACAGGAACCACGCACGCTTTACCATAGGCGCGCAGGGGCGGCTGGGCTTTGTGCACCGTGAACGGCGCCGCTTCGTGGATATAGGTAGTTGCATGCTCATGGACCCGTGGATCAACGACACCCTGGGCAAGCTCCAGGGCCGCTGCGCCGAGACCACTCAACTGTCCGTGAGGTACGGGACTAAGAGCGGGAGCTGGCTCATCCAGCCTGCTCTGGCAAACCCAGAGATCCCGTTGAAGTCAGGGCAAAAACAGTACCAGGAGGTCATGGGCGGCGTTTCGTTCCGCGTTGCCGCCTCATCCTTTTTCCAGGTGAACACACCGCAGGCGGAAGCTGTGGTGAAGCTGTTGAGCGAATCCCTGCGGCTTTCAGGACGCGAGACTTTGGTGGACGCCTATGCCGGAGTGGGTACATTCGCCGCGCTGCTGTCGCCCCACGCTGCCAAGGTCATTGCCATAGAGGAGTCGGCTTCGGCCATAAAGGACGCTCGCGAGAACCTGGCACGCTTCCCCAACGTGGAAATGCACCAGGGCAAGACTGAAGCGGTGCTTGGAGAGCTGCTGGAACAGGTAGACGCCGTGGTGCTGGACCCTCCGCGCGCCGGCTGCCAGAGGCAAGCACTGGACTCACTGATGAAGCTGGCACCCACCCGCATCGCGTACGTCTCCTGCGATCCGGAAACGCTGGCCAGGGACCTGAAGGTGCTGGCCGCTGGGCCGTATAGCATAGAGGCAGTGCAGCCTGTGGACATGTTCCCTCAGACCCATCACGTTGAGTGCGTGGCTGTCCTCCACCTCAAGGCCGGCCATCCCATTACGCTAGCATCGGCCTCGCCACGCCGCAGTCAAATCCTGGATGAAGCAGGCATCCCATTCCGAGTGGTGGCCCCGCAGGCAGATGAAACCGTCTTGCATGGGACACCCGAGGGGCACGTGCAGGCCCTGGCCCTGGCGAAGGCCCGCAGCGTAGCTCCGTCGTTGCGCCGAGGCCTGGTACTGGCCGCCGACACTGTGGTGGTGGACGGCGAGACTATACTTGGCAAGCCCCTGGACGATGCCCACGCCCTGGAGATGCTGGAGCGTCTGCGGGGACAGCACCATCGTGTGATTACTGGCGTGGCCGTGGTGGACGCCACCACTGGAGAGAGCGTAACGGGCGTGGAGACCAGCCTGGTCACCATGCGCCATTACACAGATGGTGAAGCCCGCGCCTTTGTAGCTTCGGGCGAGGCCACGGACAAAGCGGGAGCGTATGCTGTTCAGGACACTACATTCCGGCCCGCGGCCTCCGTGGATGGGTGCTACGTCAATGTAGTAGGATTGCCCCTGTGTCTGACCATGCGATTGCTGCGACAGCTAGGCGCGGCTCTGGAAAGCCCTGCACCACCCAAGGAGTGCCAGCGCTGCCCGCTGGAAAGTGAGTCCCCATGAGTTTCTTCGGCATAGGTCCAACGGAGCTGGTGTTTATACTTGTAATAGCCTTGTTGCTCCTTGGGCCCGGCAAGATGGTCGAGACAGCTCGTAGCCTCGGAAAGTACGTCCGGGACTTGCAGCGTTTCACCTCGGAAGTGCCCAGGCTCTTATCCCTGGATGACAACCCACCGCCAACGCCACCCCAGAGGCAGCAGGTCTCTGAGCAGCCGCCCAAGGAACCACCAAACCCCACGTCCCAGGGACCGGTTGCCAGAGAATAGACTGCATGTCACAACAACCACAGGAACAGCCGCTTCGTGTCCATCTGAAGGAGCTACGCCGCAGGCTATTCGTCGCCGCCCTGGGAGTGGCAATTACCACCGTTGTTGCCTTTGGGTTCCACCGGAATGTCATCGAAATTCTAATCCGACCCGCTATCAAAGCGGGCTCGCCCCTCATCTTCACCGAGGTAACGGAGATGCTGGGAGTCTCCATGAAAGTCTCGCTTATGGGGGGGCTGATTCTGGCCCTGCCGTTGGTGGCATATGAGGTGGTCATGTTCATCTCCCCGGCGTTGACTTCCAGGGAGCGGCGGTACGTGCTGCTTTTCCTACCGGCCATTACTTTCGCGTTCATCGCCGGCGTCGCATTTGGTTACCTGGTTCTGATTCCGCCCGCAATGGGATTCCTGCTCACATTCAACGCCGACATCGCCCAGCCCATGATACGCATAGGCAACTACATGAGCCTGATCTTGACACTCCTGTTCTGGATGGGAGTGGTGTTCGAGATCCCTGTTTTCATGTTCGTCCTGGCCAGGCTGCGGATAGTCAGCTACAAGCGATTCTCCCAGTGGCGCAGGTTTGCCATCGTCCTTGCATTCGTCCTGGGTGCCGTGATAACGCCCACCTTCGACCCAGTAAACCAGACGCTGGTATCTGCTCCCATCGTTTTGCTATACGAAATAGGCATCTGGCTGGCCTGGTTAGCGCGATCGAGAGAAAAACCGCAGGCTGCATCCGGGGCTGATGCCCCGTAGCCGGGTGATGAGAAACTCCCTCGACCATCCCCCTGGCCCTCTTCCTCACAGGAGGGGGCCAGGGCTCAAAAGTCCTTGACCTCACCCCTGTATCCCCCTCTCCGACGCGGAGAGGGGGAGTTTTGAATCTGGGGGACACCCCAGTTCCCCTGCCAAGGGGGCTTCGCCCCCCTGGACTCTCCTTTTTTAGCAACCTGCTAGCAGGGTAACGAAAAAGCGACCCCACACTTGTGGTGGAGGTCGCTAGAAGCCTGAGGAAAACCCAAGGATCAGACCTTCGTTTTCTTCTCCGTCTCTGTTGCTGATGCCGTGCCCTTGCCTGCACCGTCGTCCTCGCCAGCCGAGTTTCGCTTGAATGCGCGGATCCCTTTCCCTATGGCTCCACCAATTTCGGGGAGGCGGCCCGCGCCGAAGATAATGAGAATAATAACCAGGACGATTATCAACTCCGTTGGCCCTATGCGTGGCATGACAGCCTCCTCGCTCATTCTACTATTGGGCTCATCATACCGCTAAACCCGCCACAGGGCAAGCCGAGGGTACGTTCCTTGACGCCCATCCTGGACTGTACATATACTGGGCTTGCGTGGGGCTGTAGCTCAGTTGGGAGAGCACCTCCTTTGCAAGGAGGGGGTCAGGGGTTCGAGTCCCCTCAGCTCCACCAGATTTGACCTGCAGTGGGATTTGGTTATAGGCTTCGCCTCTTGGCATTGGTTACCGCCAATCGCAGTCCCGCCGCAAAGCGGCGGTTCGAGCCGATAGCAAAAAGAAACTCTCTCAATAGCTCATCTCGTGGAAGGATGATAAAGCCGAAGAAGCGGCCAATTTTTATGTCTCAATCTTTAACAATTCAAGGATTACAAGTGTTTCTCCGATGTTGGTGACACTTGAACTTGAGGGCCAGAAATTCATGGCGCTAAACGGAGGTCCGCAATACAAATTCACAGAAGCGATATCAATCTTTGTGAACTGTGAGACGCAGAAAGAGGTAGATGATCTGTGGGAAAAACTTTCCGAAGAAGGAGAGAAGGGAAGATGTGGCTGGCTTAAAGACAAATATGGCTTGTCATGGCAAATTATTCTTAGTGCCTTAGGTAAGTTAATGAGTGACCCTGATCCTGTAAGA
The DNA here is from genome assembly GCA_009692985.1 of Dehalococcoidia bacterium. GTDB lineage: Bacteria > Chloroflexota > Dehalococcoidia > Lucifugimonadales > SHYF01 > SHYF01. The sequence goes on along the minus strand of SHYF01000001.1, from coordinate 1,962 downwards.
TCGCAACGGGTTATGCAGGCAATGCTTCAAATGAATAAAATCGACATCGCAGGTTTGAGACGCGCTTATGAGCGATAATAAGACTTAGCCGCCGCCTTTCCGAAAAACCCCAGTCCGAAACCCACCCGCATTCCTTCAGACAATACTGGTGCCTGTGTAGCCTTGGGCCTTGAATTCGAGGGTGCAGGGCAGTCCTTTGGGTTTACTTGTCGGGTGGGCTGTAGCGGTAGCCAAACTCACGAATCGTCTGGATTAAACGAGGTTGGGTAAGGGCCAGCGGCTGGATGGCACGGGGCTGTACTTTTACAATGCCCGGTGTTATGACGCTTAGATAGGCAGGCTTGTCCTTATCTGAGGGCCTGTTTTTCCAAGTCGAGTACCTGGTCAGCAAGGAGAGCCAGCATGCCCCACTCAGGCTCGTGGCGCCGGGTTGCTTCAAGATCGCCAGTGTACCAGTCGAACAGGACGTAGTTTGCGCCCAGGGAACCCAATGCTTCAAGGTCCCGGCGTATCTGGTCAATGGTCCCTTCGCCAACCTGGCGCGTTTCCTCTGGCTGCGTTGTGGCTGTAATTGTCAGGCGGATACGAGGCGCCAGGGCAGGGACTGGACTATGCGACTCTTCAGCAAACTTGCGGAGTCTCGGCAGTCCGCTGCTACGTAGCCAGTCAAGCCTGAGGCGAATGGGATGCCAGGCATCGCCAAAGCGGACAGCTCGTTTGAGTGCGGCATCGCTGCTGCCGCCGACCCAGATGGGCGGGTGAGGTTGTTGCAGACAAGCAATCCCGGACACATCTTGGAAACTGACGTAGCGGCCAATGAAAGATACCGTCTTGCCGGTCCACAAGGCTTTCATGGCAGCTAGATATTCGTCGCCGATTGCGCCCCGCCTGTGGAACGGAATACCGAGTGCTTCATATTCAGTCCGAACATTGCCCACCCCAACGCCAAAAATGAAACGCCCGCCGCTCAGATTGTCCAGGTTGGCGCCAAGCCGGGCCATCAGCACCGGATGACGGTAAGGAACGACTATCACAGTGGTGCCGAGTTTGATCTGTTTTGTCTGGCCTGCGAGCCAGGATAAGGTTGCATAGGCGTCGTAGAAGGGCTCGGAGTATCTTCTGCCCACTTCTGTAGTGATCGCCACGTGGTCACAAATCATGGCGAATTGGTAGCCAAGGGACTCGGCAATGAGCGTCCACCGCAAGAGGGCTGAGGGGCTAACACCAGGTCCAAAGTTGAGCAGGTTCACTCCAAATTGCATCTTTCCTCTGATCCTCTCTAAGGCGGTATTTTAGGTTTCTTGGATGTTGTCCCATGTCCAAAGCGGGCAGTTGTCGTTCGAAACAGGAACTCATGGCCGTAAAACAGTGCGCTGAAACTGCGGCTTCGCTGAATGGCCGCTGCCTCGGTGGCATCACGGACGAATGCAAGACGATACCATTGGGATTCCAACCAAACGGCAATGCGCTGACGGAACTCCGGTGCACCGTCTATGACTAGAATATCACCCAGGAAGGCCATTACTCACCTGACCCCAGTGTAAGGTCCCATTACTCAAATGCACTCCTTAGACTGGCGCGTCATGCCCATTCAGGTAGGAGTAATGGATATAATAGCCTCCAGACACTCCGAAAGGCTCCCTCTTTTCAGTGATTCCAGGGTGATTGATAGTATCGGGCTGAGCAGAAGTCCCATTGCCCCACCGCTTTGTTAGGGTACCAAGACCAGCTTCCCAAATTGCCGCCGATCCTCCAGGTAGCGGTGGGCCGCTGCAGCTTCCTTGAGCGGGAAGGCCCTGTCCACAAGTGTCTTCAGCTTTCCTTGACCGCACAGATCCATGATCGTTGCCAACTCCTCCATGACCCCTCCAGCACGGAACGCGTAGGGCATGCCGAGGCTGCAGAAGAGGGGATTTTTACTACCAAGCCTTCGTAGCAAGTCCGGCGGAACTGGGGACTGGC